>JAPLYC010000040.1 GCA_026395755.1 Candidatus Parcubacteria bacterium
ACTTGATGATTGAAATTTGCGCTAAAATTAAGCCCGAGAAAAAGATCGTGTTTACTCCGTTTAAACGTTTTACTTATGATGAGGCTATGAATTTGTACGGCTCTGATAAACCCGAGTTACGCTTTGATATGCCGTTTATTGATGTGACGGCAGATGTAAAAGATTGCGGCTTTTCAGTATTTAGCGAAGCGGTAAAAAATAACGGCGTGGTTAAAGCCCTGAAAGTAGAAGATGGCGCCAAATTTTCCCGTAAGGAAATTGATGAGCTGACTGAATTGGCGCGTAAACATCATGCCAAAGGTTTAGCCTATATCACAATTAAAGAAGAAGGCCCGCAATCTCCAATCATTAAATTTTTAGGCGATGACTTAACCGCTAAAATAATTAAAATTACTAAGGCTAAAAAAGGCGATATTATTTTCTTTAGCGCTGATGAATGGGAGGTTGCCTGCGGAAGTTTAGGGCAAGTCAGAATAGAAATCGGCAAGCGTTTAAATTTGCTGGATAATAATAAACTGGCCTTTTGCTGGGTGGTTGATTTTCCATTGTTTAAAGGTAATAAAACAGGCGAGGAAGCAGGTTATGGTGAAATTGCTGCTATGCATCATCCGTTCACCAGGCCACTGGATGAAGATATAGAATTGCTGGATAAAGATCCCTTGAAAGTTCGCAGTAATGCTTATGACATAGTTTTAAACGGTTACGAAGCCGGCGGTGGCAGTATGAGAATCCATGAAAAGGAATTACAGCAAAAGATATTTAAGATTTTAAGAATTGATGAGGAAACAGCGCAACAACGTTTTGGACACATGCTTAAGGCTTTTGAATTTGGAGCGCCCCCTCATGGTGGCATTGCGCCGGGCTTGGATCGTTTAGTCATGATTTTACAGGATGAGCCAAATATCCGCGAAGTTATGGCATTTCCAAAGACTGGTGATGCCCGAGACTTGATGCTGGGTGCGCCAAGCGAGGTGGATCCTAAGTTATTTAAGGAATTGCATATTAAGTTAGATCTAGAGAAATAGGGGAATAGGAGCTAAAAGAGCTACAAGGGACAAAGAGAATATAAAAACTGCCTGGTAAGCCGGGCGGTTTTTTTGTGTATAACTTGAATTTTCGGGGTTTTTAGGCTAAAATAAAGGAGTACCTATGAAACTTTCCAGTCTGCAAAAATATATACTTTTGCAGTCTTTTGACTCCAAAAACAAGCTTGATCGCAAGGTTTTGCTGGGATTTTACGGTTCCAGCAAGAAAAAGCTAAATCGTGATATTATGGTTAATTCCATTACTAACAGTATCGAACGGTTAATAAAAAAAGGCTTGATCGTCGGGTTTGGGGAGATTACTAAGGAGAAGATTTATATTAATAAGATAAGGTTGACTAAGGAAGGTAGAGTTCTGGCAAAGAAAGCGTTGGGTGAGCAGCGGAGATTGCCTTTAAGGAATCGTTAATCGTAATTCGGTATCGTTGGGCGTTTCGTAAATCGTCTATCGTAAAACGAAACGTAAACCGATACCGATTGTCGAAAAATCATTTTTATCTTAATAATTTTATATAATCTAATTAATTTAATTAAACAAATATGCCAGTCCCTAAACAAATTAAAAATTACCTAGACAAGCGTGGCGCCAAATACGGTATTGTCACCCATCGAAAAGTTTATACTGCTTATGATGCGGCGCAGACTTTAAGAAAAAAGTTAGATGACATTGTCAAAAATTTATTGGTAAAAACTGATAAGGGTTTTGTTCTGGTTTTATTGCCGGCATCCAAAAGACTGGATTTAAAGGGATTAAAAAAGTTAATGAATGCGCAAGGAAAGGGTGTTAAATCAGTTGAAATTCCCAAGGAAGGCGCCATGGTCAGATTATTAAAAGTTAAGCCCGGAGCATTGTCAGCTTTCGGCAGATTGCATGATCTGGAAGTTTATATGGACAAAAATTTGAGGAAAGCAAAAAAGGCCATTTTTTCCAGCGGCAGCTTTACTGACAGCTTTGAAATGGCCATGAAGGAATTTGAAAAGCTGGAACAGCCGATTGTCGGCGTTTTTTCCGAGGCCAAGAAATTCAAACCGGTTAAAAAAGCAATAAAGAATATAAAGAAGACTGTAAAAAAGGTTAAGAAGGCAGTAAAAAAAGCTAAAAAATCGATCAAAAAGAAAAAATAAATTTAATGGCACAATACAAAGTACAATTAGAAGAATGGCAAGGACCTTTAGATTTGCTCTTACAGCTGATTGAGCAGCAGGAAATGGATATTACTAAAATTTCCTTATCGCAGGTGGCTGAGCAGTTTATAGCCTACATGAACACCAAGCCACTACAGCTTGAAGAAACCGCTGATTTTTTAGTGGTGGCCGCCAAATTGATATACATTAAATCCAAGGCCTTATTGCCCACATTAAACCTGGAAGAAGACGATGGGATAGATTTGGAAAAGCAGTTAAAAATGTATAAGGAATATCTGGAGGCAGCCAAGAAAATTCAGAAGATTTTAAATAAAAAGAAAGTTTGTTTCAGTAAAGAAAAGTTCCCCGAAGGAATTACCGGTCAGGTTTTTTATGTACCTAAAAGTATTACGATCAGTAAACTGCAGAATATGTTTGTTCAGGTAATAAATCGCATTAAGCCGATCGTGGAATTGCCTAAAAAGGTAATTGAAAAATCAATAAAGCTTTCAGAACGGATTCAGCATATTAAGGATTTGATTTTCAAAGAAGTCAGTATTAGTTTTTGCAAAATGCTGGGTGATTCCCAGTCTAAAACCGAGAAAATCGTTTCCTTTTTAGCCGTACTGGAACTGGTTAAACAAAAGGTTATTAACGTGGAGCAGGAGGAGTTGTTTGAAGATATTAAGATGAATAAAATATAACTTAGAATTAAAAGCTAAAAGTTCATAACTTAAACTTATAACTTAAAACTAATAATATTTACTTATGTCATTGAAATCTAAGATAGAATCTTTATTGTTTATTACTACCAGACCGTTATCTGTCAATAAAATTGCAGAATTAGTCGAAGGCGATAAGGCTGAGGTTAAGGCTGAACTGGAAAAATTATTTGAAGAATATAATCAGCCGGGCAAAGGCGTGAATCTGCAAAAAATTGACACTGAATTTCAAATGGTAACCAATGTAGATAATAGCCAGATGATAGCGGAATTCTTGAAAGAGGAAATTACAGGTGAATTGACGCCGGCCTCCTTGGAAACTTTAACTGTTATTGCTTATCGCGGTCCGATTACCCGCGCAGAGTTAGAATTGATTCGAGGCGTTAATTGCAGTATTATTTTGAGAAATTTAATGATCCGCGGCCTAATTGAAGAAGTTGAAGATAAAAAAAATATGGTCGAAACATACCAGATTACTTTTGATTTCTTGAAGCATCTGGGAATTACCGAGCCAGCGCAATTACCGGAATATGAGCATTTAAATAGTTCCGAAGCATTGGAACAGCTTTTAAAACAAAAACAAACAGCGCAGATTAATAATGAACCTAAGGCAGAGGAATAAATTTTTAAATCGCTGGCCAAAAGCGATTTTTATTTTCTATGATTTTAGATATAATTTTAAGCTTTATAATATTGCCGGCATTATGGAATGCCCAGTTTAATTTTGACGGTTTTTTGGACTTGCCTAATAAAGCAGCGGATAATCAAATGAATGAAAGCCCCCAGCGGCTGTATACTGACTATTTGGATGTTCAAATCACGGCTGAGAGCGCCATTGCTGTGGACTTGCTAAGCGGTAAAATTTTATACAAAAAAAATACCAATGAAATTTTGCCCATGGCCAGCATCACTAAATTAATGACCGCGTTGGTTTTTTTGGATCATAATCCCGGCTGGCAAACAGAATGGTCAACAATTCCTGCTGACCGCAGAAACGGCGGCATTATTTATTTAAATACCGGTGAAATTTTATCGCTTGATAATTTATTTAAAACAACATTGATTGTTTCCGATAATGACTCAGCCATGGCTTTATCTCGGGCAACCGGGTTGGATGAACAAGAATTTATTAATCAAATGAATATTAAGGCCAGACAAATCGGCATGGTTAACGCCCAATTTGCCGATCCCACGGGTTTAAAATCGGCTAATCAGGCGACGGCCGGCGATTTGGTTAAATTACTAAATTATGCTTTGCAAAATGAAGTGATTGCCAAAACTACCGGTATGACTTATTATGAATTTGAGGTACAAAATTTGGATAAAAAACGCCCAGTCAAATTGAGAAATACTGACGTACTTTTGAAAAGTTATCTTAATGTTTTAGGCGGTAAAACCGGCTCATTGGAAGAATCCGGCTATAATCTGGCGGTAAAAATTAAAGGCGAGAAAAATCAAGAAATTATAGTGGTTACTTTAGGCAGTAAGACAAATGCTGATCGCTTTCAGGACGTTAAGGCGATAACAGACTGGGTATATAATAATTTCCAGTGGAATTAATTTAAATATATGAGAATTGGCATTGATTGCAGAAGAATTTTGGATCCAAAACATAATGAGGCGGCAGGTGTCGGCTATTATACTTATTATTTGATTAAAAATTTATTGGAGCTTGACAAAACCAACCAGTACTTTTTATTTTTATATAATACGCGGATTAAATTGGATGAATTTAAACAAAATAATGTACATATTGTTTACTTCCCCGGCTTGGAAAATCTGGGGAAAATACCCTTTTTTTATCGTCATATTTTCGTACCGCACATTTTAAAATTATATCGGCTGGATATCTATCATAATCCCGCCTATATTATTCCTTTATTTTATTTCGGCAAATCAGTAATAACCGTCCATGATTTGGCTTATTATAAAAACCCCTCCTGGTTTCCCGATCACCAATTTTTCAATACCAGAATTTTGACGCCTTTTAGTGTCTATAAGGCGAAGAAAATAATTGCCGTTTCCGAAAGCACTAAAAAAGATTTAATAAAATATTTCAAGGTTAAAAAGGAAAAAATCGAAGTTATTTTAGAGGGCGTTGACGATTATTGTAATTTAACTGTCGATGAAAGTAAAATAGAAGAAAAATTTAAAATTTCTAGCCCTTATTTTTTAGCATTAGGGACTTTAGAACCGAGGAAAAATTTAGTAAGATTAATTGAGGCCTTTAATAAATTTCTATTAGATAATCCTGGAAGTGACTTTAAACTGGTTTTGGCCGGTAAAAAGGGCTGGAAATACGAGCCAATTTTTGAAGCCATAAAGGATTTAAATTTGGGAGATAAAGTGATCTGGGTCGGCTACGTGCATTTACCGGAGAAAATTTTTTTATTAAGTCATTCCTATGCTTTGGTTTTCCCCAGTCTATATGAAGGGTTTGGCCTGCCGATTTTAGAGGCTATGAATATGGGTGTTTCCGTAGTCACCTCTAATGTTTCTTCCATCCCGGAAATTGTAATTGATAACGCAGTTTTAATCGAACCTGATGACGTTGAATCAATCAAGGACGGCCTGAATAAAATTTATCGTGATGCTGATTTGCGTCAGAAACTAATTGAGCGGGGTAGGGGAATCGCCCGGCATTTTACCTGGGAGAAAAGCGCCCAAAAAACCTTGCAATTATTTGAAAGTCTTAAATAAAACTAAAAAAATGATCCCGCGCTGCGGGACCATTTTTTATTTAATAAATTATTGGTATCTGAGCATGAGATAAACGATAATGATTTGAACAATTATGCCAAATTTCAGAGGGATGCTCCAGCTTAACCGTTCATGCGTCCAATTATGAAACTTATGGGTGCGACTGAATAATTTATCGGAAATTTCGTGAATAGCGACCAGGATATCAGGCAGAATTCCGCCGATAATGCCCCAAAGTATAATGCGGCTATATGTTATTTGTCCGCTTGATATTAAGAGTCCGAGTAAAATCGGAGTTGTGATCAAATCAAAACAAATCAAATATAGCATGGCTTTGTTTTTGAAATTATTTCGGTAAGCCTTGATTAATTCCTTATCGCCATGCGGAATTAAATCTAAAATAAAATGAGAAATAAAGGATAAAATGAAGGCGAGCAAGGGGGTATTAACATTTTCGCCTATGATTGCGCCTACGGTGGCATGGACAGATAGTAGCATATATTAGGAAATAAAGATTTGTAAAATTAAGAATAAAATAATTTGTAAGATTAGACCAGGAATTAAGCCGAAATTTTTTTTGTTGGTAATTAATCCGTGGAAAAAATCATGTACTTTTTGAATTCTTAGCAAGTGTTTTTGCCGCGGGTGAAGAAAATAGATAAATTGGATGAGATCGGGTATTACGCTGCCACTAATAGCGGCTATTTGCGTCCAGGTTAAAAATTTAGCCTGCCCGAGCATTAAAATCAGTAAAAAGCTTGTTAATACAGCCAAATCAAGAAAACCAGCTAAGGTAATATAGACAATATTATGATACTTTTTGGGTATTTGAGTATCACCATGGGGTATTATATCAAAAACATAATGTAAAATAAAGCCTACGAAAAAAGCCAGTAAGGGATTTTTAATATAATTAGCAATAGTTAATCCTACTGCACTATGTACTGTTAAAAACATAGTACCAGGGGAGGGAATCGAACCCTCGACCTCGGGCTTATGAGTCCCGCGCTCTAACCGACTGAGCTACCCTGGCTGGATTTAACGAATAACTATAACAATAACGATAACGTTGAATCTAGAATAACTTGTTATCGTTATAGTTATGGTTACAAAAAGTGCCGCTGGTCGGAGTCGAACCGACATGAAATTGCTCTCACACGATTTTGAGTCGTGCGCGTCTACCAGTTTCGCCACAGCGGCCCGTTAGAAGCAAAGGTTAATCAACCTTTGAACTTATAGAATAGTTTTATATTAAATCAAATCTATAACTATATAAACCACTAAGCTTCTAACGGGCCGAGGCCAATATTGAAGCTTACTAAGTTATTTGTAAGGGGATTTTTAAAACACGAAAGACGATAATAATCGTCTTATTTCTATTCAAATTAGCCAATTTTGTCATTCGATCCAATTATCCTTATTTTAGCTGATTTTATCCAGGTTGTCAATTGGACAATTGGAGCAAAATAAGGTAAAATATTTATATATATGGGACACATAATCTCGATTGTCAATCAAAAAGGAGGTGTTGGCAAAACCACGACCGCTATTAATTTATCGGCTTATTTGGCATCTTTAGGTAAATTCGTTCTGCTGGTGGACATGGATCCCCAGGCAAATGCTACCAGCGGGCTGGGTATTGATTATAATAATTTAGAGAAGGGCGTTTACGAGGCAATTATCGGCAGTCATAATCTTCGGGATGTTATTTTGAATACCACTATTTCAGGCTATAAAGTTGCGCCGGCAACTATTAATCTGGCCGGAGCCAATGTGGAGCTGGTTAATATGGCTAACAGGGAAAATTTGTTAGGGCAGGCATTATTAAGCGTCCGCAATGACTATGATTATATTATTATCGATTGCCCCCCCTCTTTAGGACTTTTAACTTTAAATAGCTTGGTGGCGGCTGAAAAAATTTTAATTCCGGTCCAGGCAGAATATTATGCCTTGGAAGGTTTAGGACAGCTGATTAAAACCATTAATTTGGTGCAGGCGCATATTAAACCCAATTTAGAAGTTTTAGGAGCAGTCCTAACAATGTATGACAAAAGAACAAAATTATCAGATGAAATTCTGCAGCAACTGTATCAATATTTTCCCAATCGTATTTTTCGTTCAGTTATCCCTAGGAATATCAGGCTAACTGAATCGCCAAGCTTTGGTAAAACCATTTTAGAATATGACGCTAAATCAAAAGGCGCTAAGGCTTATGAGCGTTTAGCTCGTGAAATTATCGATTTGACCAGCACTAACTTCAATTTTTACTAAATTATTTCAATATTTTTACATTTTATTTTTTTGATTTTTAATCTATATTCTTATGCCTTTAGGAAGAGGTCTGGACTCATTAATACCTAAAAAAATTGTAGCCACGAAATTTTCTAATGATGAAATAAATAAAATTGATGACAAAAACAGGATTATAGATATTGAACTTGATAAAATTCAATTAAATCCACACCAGCCGAGACAAAAATTTGACCATGACGATTTGGAAGATTTAATAAATTCCATTAAGGTTTATGGTATTATTCAGCCGTTAATTGTTACCAGAGTAGACGAAGATAATTACCAATTGATTGCCGGTGAACGCAGGCTGCGCTCAGCCAGATTTTTAAATTTACCGACCGTACCTGCTTTGATCAGGGAGGCTAAGGAACAGGAAAAATTAGAATTGGCCTTGATCGAAAATTTACAGCGAAAAAATTTAAATCCCCTGGAAGAGGCCCTGTCTTATAAGCGGTTAGTGGATGAATTTAATCTCACTCAGGAAGCAGTAGCTCAGAAAATTGGTAAAAAAAGATCAAGTGTCGCCAATACTTTGAGACTCTTATCTTTGCCAGAAGAAGTACAAAAGGCAATTTTGGATGAGAAAATTTCAGAAGGACACGCCCGGGCGATTGCCGCGTTAGAAAGTGAACAAGATCAAAGGGATCTTTTAAAAATTATTTTACGTAATCAGTTATCGGTTAGGGAGTCAGAAAACCAGGTTCACCAAGTAAAGGTTAAGGGGCAGGCGAAGAATTTTAAAATTGACCCGATTTTATTGGAGAAAGAGGCAAAATTGAGAGGCATTTTGGGCCATAAGGTGACTATTCGCAAAAAGGGCAAGGGTGGGGAAATAATTGTAACCTATAATTCCCAGGAGGATTTAAATGATATTTATAAAAAGTTTTTAGCCCGGGAATAATATGTATTTTATATTTGTGCCGCTTAAAAATTTTTTCATTACCCTAAAAGATTCCAGGGAACTATGGCTAGAAAAAGTCATACGTTTGCTCCTATATTTAACGGTATTCCTGTTGCCTATTTTTTGTTTTCCGATTAGTTTACGTTTTGCCGCCTATAGTAAAATTTTAATTTTTTATATTTGCGTTGTGGCCGTAGTTGTTGTCTGGCTGGTAAAAATATACACTGCCCAGAAAATTAATTGGCAGGGCAAAATCTTAGATCTGCCAGTATTTTTATTTTTGTTTGTATATTTTTTGGCCAGTATTTTTTCCATCGATCGTTATCAAAGTTTTATTGGCATAAATTTAACGGCTGATTTTTCCCTGTTAACGGTTTTATTTTTGGGGCTGTTTTATTTATTAATCAGCAGGTTCATAACTACCAATCGGGAAATTAGGAGGCTGATTGTTTGTCTTTTGGCGGCCATCTTCATAATTGCCCTTAATTATTTAATTAATTGGCTGCTGCCAGCTTTCCCTGTTATTTTTTTAGGCATTGGCTTAAACACTTTCGGCTTCCTGCTTATCCTGGGATTTTTCTTGAGTCTGCTTTTAGTCCTGCTAAAGATTAAATATGCTCTTATTTATAAGCTCCAGGGTTTGTTTTTTTTAGTTTTTTTGTTTTTGCTAGACAAACAGTATTACTTATTAATATTGATTATCGGCATTTTTTTGGTGATTTTTTTACTCTCGCTCAAGTCGAAAATTTTTTCAGAAAAATTAGTGATTGGCTTGACTGTGATTTTGTTTATTTGCGTTGTTGTCTCAATTTTACCGATTGGAAAAATTACCAATATTGCCAGTGTTAATCAACTGAGTTTACCGATAAGTTTTGGCTGGCAGATTACCAGGGGAGTTTTGGCAGATAATTTGCTTTTGGGGGTTGGACCACAGAATTTTAGCTATAGTTTTTATCGTTATAAACCGCTAGCTTATAATCAGACTAATTTTTGGCAATTAGGTTTTGAAAAAAATTATAATTTCTGGCTGGAAATATTAAACAATATCGGCTTTTTGGGCTTTGCGTTTTTAGTTATTTTATTATCGATCTATTTGTTTAATTTTTTTAGCTTTGTATCCCGACTGCAGATTCTCGATGAATATATGGAAAAGAAATACTTAATAACTGCCTTTGTGGCTATTATAATTTCTTCTTTGACTTTATTCGGTTGCTTTTACTCTTTTGATTTTATGCTGGGGTTTTTATTCTTTTTATTTATGGCCTTGGGTGCTAGCTCATTGGAGACCATTAATCCTGAAAACAATTTTGGCAATAAAAACATAATAAGCGCTTTTGTCTTTGTAAGCTTAATAATTTTAGTATGTTTTGGATATTATGGCGTTAAAATTGTACAGGCCAATATCTACATTGAAAAGGCTTTAGCCTTGAATTATGATAATGAACAGTCATTTGGTCAGGGTAAAAGTTATCTGGAAAATGCAATTGTCTTAAATCCCGGACGTACTGACTATTATTTAAAATTAGTTCGTTTAGACCTTAATCAGATTGCTTTTTTAGTAAATCAGAAGCAAACCCTAAATGACGCAACCATCTTCGAAGAAATTAAGAAAAATTTGGATTTAGTAAATAAAAAAGGCAGTCAGCAAATTGGTGATATATATGAATTGGCCAAAATTTATGCTGATTTAAATAATTTAGGTTTAGAGGTCGGTACAAAACCGAAAGAAATGAATGAATTATTACTGCAATTAGACTCTAATAATCCCGAATTATATATTGATCGTGCCTTATTAACTTTTGACGAGTATATCGCTATAAAAAATAGTCAAGTAGTCAGTGAAGATCGGGTAGCTAAAATGGGAACCCTGAGTCAAGAAATTAAAGCGGATTTGGAAAAGAGTCTGGAATTAAAAGATAATTACGTTTTGGGTTATTATAATTTAGGCCTTTACTATCAGGAAATAGGTGAACAGAACAAAACCATGGAAAATATGATTAAAGCCTGGGAGATTGACCCGAGCCAGAAAATAGTTGCCTTAACATTAAAAAAACTTTACCTTAATCAAGATAAAGTCACTGAAGCTATTGGCGTATTAACCAAATATCTGGAACTTGTTCCTGCTGATAATGAAACGAGACTGGAATTGGCGGGGCTTTTTCAAGATAATAATGAGACCGTTAAAGCTAAAGAAGAGGCCAATAAGGTTTTGGAGCTGGATCCCAATAATGCCGAAGCTCAAAAATTTATTAAATAATTATTTTTTTAAAAATTTATCTAAAAGCGACCTCTTGGCCAGGGCGCTTTTAATTTTCCCTTTGGCCTGATTGGTCTTAACGAATTTAAGCCAATCCTGACTGGGATATTTGCGATTTTTTTCTGTAATAATTTCTATAACGTCGCCGCTTTTCAAGGCTGTATCCAGGCTGGCAATGTGATTATTTATTAAGGCTCCCGCACATTGAGTACCTATATCCGAATGGACATAATACGCAAAATCAACCGGCGTGGCGCCTTTGGGCAGATCAATAACATCGCCCTTGGGAGTAAAAACAAAAATGCGGTCATGAAAAACATCGATTTTAAGACTTTCCAAATATTTTTGGTTTTCGGTCAGCTCTTTTTGCCATCTGGTCAGCTCTTCAATCCATTTGGTCTTTTTTGAAGGTTTAAAGGAACCTTTTTCATCATAATGCCAGTGGGCGGCTATACCAAATTCAGCTTCTTCATCCATTTCTCTGGTTCTAATTTGCACTTCTATAATTTCACCGTCAGGCGTAAAGACGGTAGTATGCAGGGAAGTATAACCATTTGGTTTCGGCTGGGCAATATAATCTTTAATGCGGCCTTTTAAGGGCTTCATCTTTTTATGGATAATGCCTAAAACTCCATAGCAGGTAGGAATATCCTCGACAATAATTCTAATGGCAATAAAATCGTAAACACGGTTAATATCTTTATCATGTTCCAGTAGTTTAATATAAAGGCTATAAAACTGCTTAACCCGACCCTTGACCTCAAGGAACCCAAGTCCTTCTTCCTGCAGTTCATTTTTGACAAATTCAATGATTTTGTCAAGATATTTTTCCTTGGCTTTAAGCTGCTTTTCCACTAAACTTTTTAACCAGTTGTATTCTTTGGGATAAAGATATTTAAAAGCTTCTTCTTCTAATTTGCCTTTCATTTCATACATGCCAAGCCGGTTGGCAATGGGGGCATAGATTTCCAGAACTTCAGAAGCAATGCGAATTTGTTTGTCCCTTGGCAGAGCATAGAGAGTTTTTAAATTATGTAACCGGTCGGCAAATTTGATTAAAATTACCCGTAAATCTTTGGCCATGGCAATAAACATCTTGCGCAGGTTTTCAATATAGCGTTCAATACCGCGATATTTAATGGAGCCTAATTTGGTAATACCCTCAACCAAGGTCGCAACTTCATCGCCGAAATTTTTCTGGATATCTTCCAGGGTATTGCTGGTATCTTCGGGAACATCATGGAGTAATCCGGCCATAATAATGGGGGTGCTTAATTTCAGCTCGGCTAAATTTTGAGCAGTAGCCAGGGGATGAATAATATAATCTTCTCCGGTCATTCTTTTTTGTCCCTGATGGGCTTGTTTGGCAAATTCAAAAGCCAATTCAATCAAGCCCAGGTCAGCTTTGGGATTATATTGCTTAACGGTTCTAAGCAGATGTTGAAATTTTTTCTCTGTTTCGGGCATATACTTAATTATAGCGCTATATTAGCCAAAAATAAAGTAAAGTTAGGTAAAATACCCCTCAGCCCTTGACATTTTTCTTTAGATATGATACAATAGGCATAGATGTAAGGGTGCAAACCCAAGCACAATGGCAAAAAGTCCGCGGCGCAAGCCATGGATTTTTTGTTTCTATTTAGGCAAATTGAGCCTATACGGCTTGACAGACAGTATAATTTGTGATATCTTTACTATGATGGTAATCGGCAGCCCTTACATCAACATTGTAATTGGGGCTATAGCCCTTTGCCATCACTAATGCAGCTTTAAATAAGGCTATATTGGTGAACAAAAAACCCTGAACCGTACGGTTCAGGGTTTTTTGTTATGTTTCTTCTTCAATTTTAGGTTCTGCCTCAGCCGAGACAGGCTTTTCCCAAGAGGCATAGTCGCAGTCAGGATAGCGGTTACAGGCATAAAATATTTTGCCGCGTTTGCTTTTTTTAACCACGACATCGCCCTGGCTGCATTTGGGGCATTTGAGGCCAATAGATTTTTGAATTGGTTTGGTGAATTTACAATCAGGATATTTGGAGCAGGCTAGAAATTTGCCGAATCGTCCCGTTTTGATAATTAATGGGGCGTTGCATTTGGGACAAGTTTCATTAGTTTCCAGAGCTTTATGCTCTTCTTCGGTCATCATCATTGGCTGGATATTTTTGCATTCCGGATAATTGGAGCAGGCTAGAAATTTACCAAAGCGTCCCATTTTTACGATCATGGGTGAGCCGCATTTGTCGCATTTTAAATCGGTTTTTTCTTCCGTCAATTCTTTTTTATCTATTTCTTTTTCCTTGATTATTAAATTAGCAGCAAAGGGTTCATAAAATTCTTTGATCACCGGTTGCCATTTCATTTTGCCTTCGGCGATTTTATCAAGATCTTCTTCCATCTTGGCGGTGAAATTCAGATCAACAATCTGGGGAAAATGCGCGACTAAAAGATCATTGACTAATATGCCTATTTCAGTGGGGTATAATTTTTTTTCATCATTTTTTTTCACATAGTTTCGATCCTGGACGGTAGAAATCGTCGGGGCATAAGTTGAAGGACGGCCAATACCGTATTCTTCCATGGCTTTGATTAAAGTCGCTTCCGAATACCTGGCTGGCGGCTGGGTAAAATGCTGCAATTTTTTTAAATCAATCAATTTTGGCAGATCGCCTTCTTTCAGGTCAGGCAAAATATTTTCCTTGATGCCGGTTCTATAAATTTTTAAAAATCCGTCAAATTTAATAGTCGAACCGTTTGCACGAAAAGTATAATCATTGGCTTGGATATCGACTTTAGTCTGGTCAATAATAGCCGGCATCATTTGGCAGGCTAAAGTTCTTTGCCAGATTAATTTATATAATCTTAATTGTTTGGGTTCTAAATAGCCGGCAATTGAATCAGGAGTATGATTAACATCAGTTGGCCGAATAGCTTCGTGAGCTTCCTGAGCGCCTTTGGATTTTGTTTTATAAATGATTGCCTTGGCGGGCAAGTATTTGTCGCCCAGTTCACCTTGAATATAGTCTCTGATGTTAGTTAAAGAAAAATCAGACAGATTCAGAGAATCAGTTCTCATATAAGTAATCAAACCGACAGAGCCTTCTGTGCCAAGTTCAATGCCTTCATATAATTGCTGAGCCAGCATCATAGTCTGTTTGGCGGAATAGCCCAGTTTTTTACCGGCTTCCTGCTGCAGAGTACTGGTGGTAAACGGTGTTGGCGGCTGTCGGAAGGCTTCTTTTTTTTCAATTTTACTAACTTGATATTTGGCGCCGTTTAATTCGGCTAAAATATTTTGGGCTTCGGTTTCGTTCTTGATAGCCATTTTGTCAATGGCTTTGCCTTTGATCTGAGCCAGCTGGGTAAGAAAATTTTGCTCGCTTTTTTGCAGTTCAGCCTCAATGGACCAGTATTCTTCCTGGTTGAATTTTTGGATTTCGCGTTCACGATCAACAATCAGGCGCACGGCCACTGATTGGACGCGTCCGGCGCTCAAGCCACGGGCGACTTTTTTCCAGAGCAGGGGAGAAAGCTTGTAGCCGACTAATCTGTCTAAGATGCGGCGTGCTTGCTGAGCATCAACTAAATGCATATCAAGTTCGCGGGGATTTTTCAAAGCTTCTTCAATCGCTTTTTTAGTAATTTCATGAAAAGCAATTCGTTCAGTATGTTTACCTTCCAAATTTAAAGCATTAAGCAAATGCCAGGCAATGGCCTCGCCTTCGCGGTCTTCGTCAGTTGCCAGAATAATTGTTTGAGCGGAAGCTGCCAATTTTTTTAATTTATCAACCTGCTTTTGAGCTTTGATTGGTATTTCGTAGGTAGGTTCAAAATTATTTTTTACATCCACCCCGAGTTTTTTTTGCGGTAAATCGCGGATATGACCAAAAGAAGACTCCACTTTGAAGTCTTTGCCCAAGAATTTGGTGATGGTTTTGGCTTTGGTGGGGGATTCGACAATGACTAAGGATTTTGGCATAAAAATAAGATTTTAGATTTTAGGTTTTGGATTTTAGACCAATAATCAATAATCTAAAATCCATAATCCGATTAAACATTACTTTAATTAATACCAGCTTTTTTTGATCTTGTCAAATCAGGATTGGAATTCTTGACTAAAATGTAATAGTTTGTTAAGGTAATAAATCCATACAGTACCTTTAAAACCCGTGAATATTGCAGAAAAAACAAGGAGGATAAGAAATGGCAACGGAAACAACAAAAAGGGTAGAAAAAAAGAAAGCTAAAGGCGTTCCTAAAAAGGCAACTCAAACGAAAAAAATGGCTGCCAACGCAGCACCCAAGCCTCGGGTTAACTGGCGCGAAATTATTGTTGCGTCCAAAAAATGGCTGCTCAGGCTTATGGGCAGCGATTCTAAGAACAAGAGCGCCATGGCCGATGCTATTTTGGACTATTTGCTGGAACAGCCGGCTAAAGTTCAAAAAGAACTTTTCGGTTTTGTTTTGACCAATTATATGCTGGCATCTGATTCGGGTCAGGAAATTACCCATCAGGGGTTGACTACGAAAACATGGGAAAAGATCGCCGGAGTAAACAGTCAGGAGATTGACAATCAGATTAAAAAGATTGTTTCACCCGATCTTTCTTCCCTGAAAATCATCAGCCGACTTTGGGATTTTATCATTAAGACTGAAAATCAGGAGAAGCGAATTTTTATTTTGTCCTGCCTGCTCCATGATTATGGCTTGGTGCCCTTGCTGACTGATGAGGAACGGCAGAGCGCGATCAGTTTGGATAAAGATAAAATCTTTAAGGATGAATTGCGTATGAAATTCATTGGAGCTCTGAAAAAGAGAATCGAAAAGATTCAAACCAGCGGTTTGAATCAGTGGTGGGATATGGCCGCTGCTTTGCTCTATGAAGTAAAACATTACTCGTCACCTGAAGACCGAGCCATGGCTATGGCCGTGATCCTATTGAATTCGGTTGAGCCAACGCGCAACGGCAGCAAAGATTTCCCCGGCATAATTTCCTTGAGCGATGAAGATATTGAGGAGCGTAAAGACAATCTTGACGAAAAAATAAAGCGGTTGGTAGCTTTATTCAAGTCCGGGTTACTCCAGCAAGCGCCGGCCAAAGGCAGTGCGATCCTCAATTTGATCTTGTCTGAATCGGATGAAAAAAGCCAAGTCATACTTATGGCTGTTTTTCTGAAGGAAGTGAAACGCGCAGATCGGCCGTCGTTAACAGTCATTGAAATAGGCGGAAGTTCACTGCTTTTGCCTTTATTATTGGCCAAACTGCTGGCCGGTTCCAGACCCCGATCTTGCGGGCAGTCTTCAAAAAAGGCTGAAAAGCCAGAATCAGATTGTAAGAGCTGTTTAAAGACTCAATGTCCGCTTCACCCAATCAATGGTGAGGCAGGTCAAGCCTAGCAGCAATCATTAAAACCAAACCCTGTCTGGGAATCCAGGCAGGTTTTTTTTAAAATTTTTGACTTTTCAGAAAGATTTTGATAAGTTTATGAAATCAAGAGCGATCTTCAATAAAAAAATAGAAAGGAGGGCAGTGAGAATGGATGAACAAGTAAAAGATGAAGTTATGGAAATCCTGCAGGAAATTAATCATAATTTTTTCCTGCTAAAAACATCTTTTTTTTGCGGTCAGGACTTTCATGAGGCAATCCACTCTCTGTACAGCGGTTTTCATACTCTAAAAGGGATTTTTGGGCTGGTAGGCTTAAGCGATCTGAATTTGCTCAGTACTATTTGGCAGGATTTTTTCAAACTGCTGCAAGTGGGTAAAGTGAAATTAGTGCCAGAAGCCGTTGATTTTTTGGCTCAATCGCTTGAGCAATTAAAGAATGTTCTGGAGCAAAAAGAACCTGAAGCGCAGGGAGAAATTGTCGGGCTTAATATAATCTCTTGTGACCTGGCTCGCCTGATTGAAAAGCATAAAGTGGAGGGCAGGTCAGCCAGTGAAAAGGCTGAATTATTTCAGGCAGCCAATGTTACTGACGAGGTGATTGGAGCTCTAAGCGAAAAAGAAGAATCCCGCTTGGAGGCTAATATTGAAAATGGCAAAGGTCTGTGTCTGATTCTGGTCTCATACAGCTTGTCAGACTTTGATGATCAATTGAGACAGTTTCAGACAGAGGCAAAAAGTTTGGGAGAAGTAATTTGTTTACAGCCCATAGAGGCTGCTTGTCCCGAAGAAATTGCCTTCAAGATACTTTTTGCCACTACGAGTTCTTTGGAAATGATAGCGCAGGGATTTTCTGTGGCTATCAGGGATATTTGGCAGCTACGCGAGGTTTTGGGCAATGATGTCTTTTTCGATGAAGGCGTGGCTGGCGGATTTTAATAAGGCTCTCGTCTGAATAGATGGGAGCTTTTTTTATTCAATAACCAATAATCAATATTCAAACAAATACTAAATCCTAATATCTAAATCATCCAAAATCGTTTGGTATTTAATTCTATTATTAGAAATTGTTTGAATATTGGTTGTTGATGTTTGGTGATTAAGAGATGAGTATATAATTTTGCCCGCCTAAGTTTTTTATCATGCCTTTCATTTCCATCAGACTTAAACAGCCGGAAACTAAAGAAGCGGGAAGTTGCGTGTTTTTTATAATTTGGTCAACATGAGTCGGATCATGGCTTAAATTTTGGTAAATCAATTTTTCTTCATTG
>JAPLYC010000069.1 GCA_026395755.1 Candidatus Parcubacteria bacterium
AGGCGGGCCTGACGATCATCTCGGCCTGGAGAAAAAATATTGAAAACCAAAACCTACCGGTAACGGTAGGTTTTATAATTAGAGATAATCTTGATTTTAAATGAAGTCACTGCGATAATTCGGCGCAGTATTTATTTTTTGTAGAGAATGAGGATGACTTTCCTTTAAGCCTGCTGTCGAGATACGCACGAACTCGGCATTTTTTTGTAATGCAGGTATGTCTTTTGAGCCTGTATAACCCAACCCCTGCTTTAAACCGCCGATAAGCTGATAAATAATAATTTCAACAGAGCCTTTATAAGGCACATAACCGACGACACCTTCGGCAATCATATCTTCAGGTTTTAGTTTATCTGATTGAAGATATCTGTCAGAAGAGCCTTTTTGCATGGCATCAATTGAACCCATGCCGCGATAGACTTTCATTTTTTGTCCGTCAATTTCTACGATTTCACCTGGTGCCTCGTCTGTACCGGCAAATAAACTGCCCATCATTACAGCGCTGGCGCCGGCTGCTAAAGCTTTAACAATATCTCCGGACAGTTTTATACCGCCATCGGCAATAATTGGCGTATGTGATTTTCTGGCCACCTTGACCGCATCCATTACAGCGGTTAACTGCGGAACGCCTATGCCGGCGATCACGCGGGTAGTGCAAATTGAGCCTGGTCCCACGCCAACTTTAACTACATCTGCTCCAGCTTTTATCAGATCATGCGTGGCTTTACCCGTAGCTACATTGCCGCCAATTATGGTAATTTTGTCTCCGTATAATTTTTTCAGGGTTGAAATTGTTTCAGCAACTTTATAGTAATGTCCATGAGCAACATCGACGACAATGGCGTCGACTTCGGCTGCAACTAAGTATTTAGCGCGCTCCAAAGCTTTGTCCCCGATAGAAACCGCGGCGCCACACAGTAATTTTTCAGCTTTAACCTTTTTAACCTCTTCAGCCTGTAATTCAGGACTAAGATTTTTATGAATAATGCCCATGCCGCCGGCTCTGGCTAAAGTAATGGCTAAGCGGCTTTCAGTTACCGTATCCATGGCAGCGGAAAGCAGGGGAATGCCCAGCTTAATTTTATTGCCCAGATTTGTTTCAGTTGAAACTCTGCTTGGGGACACGTCTGATTTTTGGGGAACAAGCAGAACATCGTCAAATGTTAAGGCTTCGCGCATAAAAATTACTTTTTAATTTTTAAGGTTATAAGTAATATGATATCGCAAAAATCAATTCTGCTCAAGTCTTAAATAGTTTTCAAAATAAAGAAGCCCCTCCCGCGTAGCGGGGGGGCTTTTAGTTTAGATATCGACCTGGAAGATATCGGCTTCGACCTGGATCAGCGGAACTCCCGGAATATTGCCGTCGGTGAAGAAGGTGCGGTTGCAGTAGGGATAGATTTCAACCGGCTGCTCGTTTTCTCCTTCGACGGTCATTCTCAAGTAGGAGATCTGGTTTTCCGTATCCCACGGTTGGTGCGGCCCCTTCAGGACTTTCAGGTTAAAAAGTTCGGCCAGGGTCAGCAGGTCATCCCGTTCTTTCTCCGTCAAGCGGTTCATGATATTTCTCCTTTTATTATTCTTCGGGGACTTCCTCGAAGATGATGGTGATGCGGACATGCCGGCAACGTTTGAAATCTTCTTCATCGTTGGTGTCTCCGCAACGGGCTTGATCCTCTTTGCAGAGACCGTGTTTCATGTCGGTACAGAGAAGCCTCGGATCGAAGATGCAGTTATCACAGGTCCAGCCCTCGGTCTTTTCGCTTCTCAGTCCGTGGACTTTGGGATCTTCGTCGTTTTCTTTTGTTTCTTTTTCCTGCCGACGCTGGACCCAGTCTTCCTTGGAAATGTTGTGGTTGTCCTCGGTGAAACGATCGTTTTCCGCATCAAAGCGGAAATAGCCGCAGACACATTCATAATCAGTTTGGCCGTTTTGCAGGTCAAACGTGATGTCGAATTCTTTAGCGCACATGGGGCATTTGCCTGCGATGCGTTTGTAGTGGCCTTTGGTTTCCACGTATCCGACTTCACTGATTGGATAGCCATTCGTACCCATGATTTTTCTCCTTCTTAGATTTGGATCTGAAATTTTTTGGTTTTGCTTTGCCAGGGCATCTTGACCATGGGGACTCCGGTGATTTCTCGGTTAGAGTAGAAAAATCCGTCTACCCCATGGAAGATCGAAGCCTTGGTGCCATCATGCGCCGGAAGGTGAACCAGCATATAATGCTCTTCTGGAAACTGTTTGGGTTCGCTGGTGATGAAAACGATGTCCAGATTGAACATATTGGCCAGAGTGCGCAGTTCCTCAGCATTCGATGGTTTGACCTGTTCGTCTTTGCCCATATAGATCCTGACGGCCATTTCCGGCCATGATCTGATGATCTGGCAGGGAAGCCCGGGGATCATGTCTGTTGACCAGAATTCCCCGTATTCGTTCAGGATGATGCGGCTAGTATTGGAATTCGGCAGTTTGACGATAATGCTGGGAATGCCTCCCCAGACAGCTGCCGGATCTTCGGAACAGATCGGCAATCCGGCCAATTCAGCCAGCGCAATCAGCTCTGACACAAGCGGAATGATTTTTTTCTTCTTTGGCTGATTGTCACTTACGCTGTAGCCGCGATTTTTCTTGGCTTCCTCCAGGAAGCAGGAAATGGCCCAGCCAATGGGGCTCCACTGATCCCAGTGCCTGTAAGCACCGTCCCAGTTACGAAATCCCTCAGGCAGGTCGGCACCACTTAGCCATTCGGCTAGGGTCAGATCGTTTCGCTTGGTATGGTCAACTTTTGGCATGTCTTTCTCCTTTTCAAAACAGAAATAAAATTAATTTTAAGGAACTTGTAACTTTAGCACAATTTATGATATTTGTCAAGTTCTTTTGCGGATAGAAAAAGGGAGCTCCGAGGTGCGGAACTCCCTTTGGTTGTTTGTCATTTTTTCTCAACAGAATCAGTAATTTTTTCGGAAATGGTAATAACCCGAACGTGCTGGCATTTGGCAATATCACCGCCATCAGTGCAATGAGGGTTTGGGGCGCAAGCACAGATGTTATCATGCCACCACTTGGTGCACAGGCCATCTCCAGGTAACTTAGTATCGGAGGTCCAGCCTTCTCTCACGATAAATGTGGTGTTGATTTTCCTATCCGGCAGATTGACGGCTTGTTCAGAATTATAAATTTCATGGCCGCAACTGCAGGTATATTTGTACGGACCAGGGGTGTTGAGATCAAAGTTGCAGTCAAGGTGTGCCCCGCACTCTGGGCAAGTGCCAAAGATGATTCTGATGCCCGGTTTTGGATCCTCCACAAAAATTTTACCTTTTGATTCTTTCTGGTTTTCTAACATCAGTGTTTTTTCTCCTTTTGCTAAGATTTAAAGAACTTAGAATCTTAGTATGTTTTTAGTATTTTGTCAATCCTTTTAAAAAAAATGGGAGCAGATGTAGAGTCTGCTCCCTTTGTAATTTAAGGCAAATAGATGGGGCTGTAGATCGGCGTGTAGTTTTGGTTAGGCACGCTGAGTGTCAGTCCCTTAATGTCACTGGTTTTCCAGTGGTTTAGCGGATCAAACGAAGTTACCCTGATGGCCAGCGGCACATTGTCCGGAAAATCGTAGTCCAAGAAGGTGATGTCTTCGTAGTTCTGCAAGGCAATCCAGAAAGTACAGAGCTGAAAATTGGCTTCGTAGCCGCCGCCGTTGCGCAGTTTCAGGGTGTAGACTTCGACTCGAATCGGATCCGAGGACAGGTTTTCGCAGAAGAACGAGTTATTTGACTGGTCCAGCGGATTATTTTCCGCGTAGCGGCCGTCAAACTGACAAGCCGCGCCATTGATCGTGCCCACCAAAATCTGGTAAGTATTTTTTGTGCTGGTGTTCACGAGTTCAAACTCGCCTTCGATGATTTGGCCTTGTCCTTGAAAATCTGGTTCTGTGCCGTGGATATTGGCATAGTAGACTGATACCACCCCGCGCCAGACTTTGAATTCCAGCAAATCGCCTTCATCAACGTCGCGCATATAGGCAGTGTCAGTGTTCAGCGGCAGAGTAACCAGTTCTTTGACCAGGTAGGTATTGGTGGTTTTATTGAATAAATCCACCTTTACTACCACGTCGTTGTTGTTGGTAAACGAAATTTCTCCGTTTTCCAAAGTGAAGTCAAAGTCGACGCCTGCCAGACTGGTATAGGCATAGTGGTAAGTCGGGGGAGTACCCGGCGCTTCTTCTTTATAGTTTTTACAACTGTTCAGAAGAAGTCCCATGAGGATCAGCAATACAATTCTTTTCATGATTGCCTCCTCAGGGATCCAGGTCAAAGACTGTGCCGTTACGTGGGCAGTCCACAGGCTGGTAATTGGCATCCCAGTAAGTCACGTAGACTTCCACGTGGGAATTGATTTCCAGCCACGTATTATAGGGACAGCCGGTATGCATGTACCCGTCTTCTCCCTTGATGTTGACGCACTGGTCGGCATTCCAGCCAATTGAGTAATCAACAACCTGAACGTCGTGTTCAAACATGATGATGCGGGCGCCGTGAATATTGGTGTTTCTGATATAGATCTTGTTCCAATACCACTCGCCATTGCCCTGAACATAGGTGGCGCCGAATTCCATGTCCACACCGCAAAAGTTGTCGATGTAGACCAGATCCGGTTCGCCATAGACATTCATGCCCGTGTCGACTTTCTGGCCATTGATGTTCACATTGTCACAGCCCAGTCCCACGATCCCGCAAGCCAGAATTATACCGGCTATAGCGATCATCTTTTTCATGACATTATCCTCCCTTTTCTTGGAATCAGTTGAAATGATTTAGCCTAAAATTACCTAGTTTAAAGGACATTTAAACAAATAAAAGTATATTAGAATATATCATATTTTGTTAATTTTGTCAATATATAAGGTTTTGCCCTTGATAAAAAAAGGATTTTGACTTACAATGTCTATAAGAAATAGCCTGTTTACAGGCAATTTTATTTTTCTTAAATTTAACCAAATATTATTATGGCGCAAAAAAATCGCAGTTCAATCAATTCTAAAACCAAGCTTAGATTGTATTTACTGGTTATTTTCATCGTTGCTGTTTTAGGAGGTTTTTTGGATTATCCGAAATTGTATAATGGCGGTGTGGATTTTTTAAATTCCAAATTAGGTCTGCAAATCGGGCATTTTTATAATCTGCCTTTCCATTTGGGTCTGGATTTGCAGGGCGGTACCCAGCTGGTTTATCAGGCTAATATGGATAAGGTGCCAGGCAGCGACCAAAATGATGCTGTTGAAGGCGTGCGTGATGTAATTGAACGACGCGTCAATGCTTTTGGAGTGGCCGAACCCTTGGTTCAAACTTCTAAAGAAGGCAATAATTTCAGAGTGATCGTCGAATTAGCCGGTGTTAGTAATGTTGATCAGGCCATTAAAATGATTGGTGAAACTCCGCTTTTGGAATTCAAGGAACAGTCAGATCAGGCTCAGGCATTAACAGCTGAACAGAAAAAAGAAATGGATGATTATAACGTCGCAGCCAAAACCAAAACCAAAGACATTCTGACCCAAGCCATTGAAACACCTGATACATTTGCTGATCTGGCCAAAGGAAAATCAGAAGATGCGGCTACTAAAGATAATGGCGGCGATTTGGGTTTTATTTCCGAAGGCGGCGCGCATACTGAATTTTTTAATACTTTAAAAAATCTGGCCAAAGATCAGGTCGCCGAGGCGCTTGTGGAAAATAGCGAAGGCTATAATATTCTCAAAAGGGGTGAATATAAAGAAGAAACTAAGGTTAAAGCCAGTCATCTTTTAATCTGCTTTAAAGGTGCTGATCGTTGTGAAAAAGATACTTCCAAGGAAGATGCCCTGAAAAAAATTCAGGAATTAAAGAGCCAGGCAACAGCAGATAATTTTACCGACTTAGTTAAAGCCAATTCCACGGAACCGGGCGCTGATCAAAGCGGCGGTGATTTGGGCTATTTTGGCAAAGGACAAATGGTCAAACAATTTGAAGACGCGGTTTATGCCATGAAAGTCGGGGAAATATCAGATGTGATTGAAACTCAATTTGGTTACCATTTAATTTATAAGGCTGATACCAAAGTTGATCCGACCTATCAGGCTTATCGCATCTTAATTAAAAAGAAAACCGAAGCTGATTATATTTCTAAAGATCAATATAAATATACTGGTCTTTCCGGTAAACATTTAAAGAAAGCGCAAGTCACTTTCAGCCCCAATACTAATGAGCCACAGGTCTCTTTGGAATTCAATGATGAAGGTAAAGCTCTATTTGCAGATATTACAGGCAGAAATGTCGGTAAGGTAGTCGGTATATTCTTGGATGGTGAGGCAATTAGTTTGCCGCGGGTGAATGAAAAAATCAGTGAAGGTAGCGCTGTGATTACCGGTAAATTTACGCTGGAAGAAGCTAAAACTTTAGTCCGACGCTTAAATGCCGGCGCTTTGCCCGTGCCGATTGAATTGGTTTCCCAGCAAACTGTGGGTGCTTCTTTAGGCCAGGAATTCATTCAGAAAAGTTTGAACGCAGCTTTATTAGCTTTTATTTTGGTTACTATTTTTATGATTGCTTATTATCGTTTGCCGGGTTTATTATCGATTATTGCTCTGATTATCTATACGATTATTATCGTGGCAATTTTTAAATCCATACCAGTCACTTTGACTTTATCCGGTATTGCCGGCTTTGTTTTGTCAGTTGGTATGGCAGTTGACGCCAATGTGCTTATATTTGAACGTATGAAGGAAGAATTGGGCTTAGGCAAACCGCTTGGTTCAGCTTCAGAAGAAGGGTTTAAGCGCGCCTGGCCGTCAATAAGAGACGGCAATTTAACCACCTTGCTGTCCTGTTTTTTTCTGTATTGGTTTGGCACCAGTATGATTAAAGGTTTTGCCCTGACCTTATTTATCGGCGTTGTTATTTCCATGTTGTCAGCCATTACCATTACCCGTATATTTTTAAACACTGTGATTGGCTGGAAATGGACTAATGCCAGCTGGTTGTTTCCGAGTAAAAAATATAAAGTTTAAATTAAGCTTTAATAGCTAACATATATACTATGAATATTATTAAACTACGAAAATTTTTTCTGCCCTTTGCCGGCACTTTGACGGTTGTCAGCATCTTGCTTTGGATTATGTGGGGTCTGAATTTGGGTATTGATTTTACCGGCGGCAGTTTATTGGAAATTGAATATAGCCAGGATAAGCCGACTATCAGCGCTTTAACAGAACAGATTTCCGGTTTAGAATTAAAGGGTTTGAAAATTCAGGAAATCGGCAGTAATGGCTATATTTTGAGATTTCAGCAAACAGGTGAAGAAATCCACCAGTCAATTATGGCCAAATTAAATGGTCAGGCAGTTCCAGCAGCAGCTGAAAATAGTGACTCTGGCATTAAAGTTGAAAGTGTCGAGGGTAGTGCAAATATTAAAGTCAGCGGCAGCAATTCTGATTCTGTTCAGACATCAAATGTTATTGAAAGACGTTATAATTCTATGGGGCCGGCAATTGGAGCGGAACTTAAAACCAAAGCTTTTTATGCCATTATTTTGGTGGTACTAGCCATTATTATTTATATTGCCATTGCTTTCCGCAAGGTTTCATATCCGGTTAGCTCCTGGAAATATGGCGTGGCTGCGGTTATTGCTTTGGTGCATGATATTTTTGTTACAGTCGGTATTTTTGTGATTTTAGGTAAATATTTTGGCTTTGAAATCAATACGCCGTTTGTGGCAGCTTTACTGACAATTTTAGGTTATTCTGTTAATGATACTATTGTGATCTTTGATCGTATCAGAGAAAATTTGCATAAATATGAAGGTGAGTTTGAAGAAATTGTGGAAAAGAGTATTTGGGAAGCTATGGCTCGTTCAATAAATACGATTTTGACCGTAGAATTAGCCTTGGTCGCCTTATTAATCTTTGGCGGCGGGGTCATTAATGATTTTGTTTTGCCTTTATTAATTGGTATTTTCTTCGGCGCCTATTCCTCAATTTTCATTGCTTCACCTATTGTGGTTATCTGGCAGAAATTAGATTGGGCGATGAAAAAGCAAGGTTAGGGATTTGGAATTAGGAATTGGTCTTTGCCAACCAAAGCTCCCGAGGAGCGTAGGTTGGGGATTAGAGATTGGAAAATTATTTGATAATATAGCTAATATTACATAATATAAAGGCTCCCCATGGTACGAGGGAGCTTTTATTATTGATTTTAAACTTTTACCAGGTGAGATACTTGCGCAATTGTAAACATTGTGATATTATACATTTGCCCTTAAACTCTTGACATATATTTTGAGATATGTTATACTATAGAATAATTAAAACTAGGTTTAAATGTGCTAATATTTGCATTTAATTTATAAATAAATTACTAACACATACTAATATGTCCGCAAAAATAAAGATCATTAGTTACTCTGATTTGGTCGATTCATTATTGGCCAATTTGCCTAATCGCGAACGCGAAGTTCTGCAAAGGAGAAACGCTTTGGGAGAAATCAACGAAGCGCATACCCTGGAGCAGATTGGCAATGATTTTAATATTACCAGGGAAAGAATCAGACAAATTGAAAGAGAAGGCTTGAAAAAGCTGAAAGGTTTGGATTATCAGAAATTAAAACTGCCGATTGATGATTTGGAAACTCAGGTTGCTGACAACCTGAAATATTATGGTGGCTTGATGTCTGAAGATCATTTGAAAGATAAGCTTTTGAAAGAAGAAAAGGAAGAGGAAGAAAGAGCTTTGGATTTCATTTTAGCCAATTTTTTAAATGGTAAATTCGCCAGAGTAGAGGCTCAGGATGATTATCAGATCCTTTGGAAAATGGATTCAGTTGATTTAGCTGAAACTTTAGTCATTGCCAAAGCTTTGAAGGATTTGATCGAAAATCACGGCCAGCCTATACATATGGAAGATTTAATGGACAAATTTAAATACCATAATTTATATCAGAGAGTAGAACAGCTGGAAGCTGAAAATCAGGCTATTATAGAAGCGCTATTAAGAATCAACAAGCATGTTAAGTCTAATATTTTAAAACAATGGGGCTTGGCTATCTGGAATACCATCAGACCTAAGAGAATGACTGATAAGGCGTATTTAATCATGTTAAGGGAGAAAAAACCGCTTCATTTTGCGGAAGTTGCTGATTTGATTAATCAGGCCAATTTTGACCGCAAAAAAGCTTGCCCGGCAACCGTGCATAATGAATTAATACTGGATGATAAATATGTTTTAGTCGGCCGCGGCATTTATGCCCTGAAAGAATGGGGTTTCCAAGCAGGCACAGTGGCTGATATAATTTCTCAGATTTTGCAGCAAAACGGCCCGCAAGAAAAGCAAGATTTGATGGAAAAAGTCTTAAAACAAAGAATGGTCCAAAAAACTACAATTATTTTAGCCTTAATGGATAAAAATAAGTTTAACAGACTGGAAGACGGTCGTTATACCTTAGTAAAATAAGCAATTACATACCCAAAAAAGAAACCTCCAAGCTTTGTGAGGTTTCTTTTTGTTTTACACATGGCAAAAAAGGCCAAAATTATGTATAATATAGACAAGGGAATTTGGCAATTGGAATTAGGAATTAGGGACTTGGAAGTTGAGGTGAAATTATGTCCTTGCTCCTAAATTTATTCCCCAATTTTAGTTTAAAAATATGATTGAGATCGATTTAAGTACAATTTTACCCTGGATAAACAATTTCATGAATATGATGATTGCAGATTTTAGCGGTGATGATCCCTGGGTGGCCATCAGCCTTTTTTTATTTAAATATCAGGGCTGGCTGCTGTACATTTGGATTTTTATCCAGTATTTGGCTTTCCCAGAATATATGTTTTATATCCAAAATCGTTGGTTTGCCAAAAATGTGCAAACAGTGCTTTTGGCTATTGATGTGCCGAAAATGAATGAGCAGAGTGTCCAGGCTATGGAAAATTTTTTTGATCATCTTTTGGGCGCGCACGGCTCATTTTTATGGTGGGATAAATATATTGACGGTCAATTTCAGCTCGGCTTTTCCTGTGAATTAATCAGTATTGATGGTAATATCCAGTTCTTGATCAGGACTCCAAAACAATTCCGTAATATGGTGGAAGCCGCTTTATACGGCCAGTTTCCAGATGCGGAAGTTACCGAGGTCCAGGATTATGTTACCGCAAATCGGACCGGGTGAACAAATCTGGATTCAGTATCTGCTAAAGCCCCTGGCTGTTGATTGGGGAATTAAAGAGGGACAAAAAGAAATTAATAAAATCATCGGTAAGGTGGACAAGCCCAACCCCAGTCTGGTTACCAAGGCTTTCGATATCTTTTTTGAAGTTTTAGGCGGTTTTGCAGAACAATTAATTGGGCCTGGCGGGGAGGAAAATAAGGTGCCCGAGAAGAAGGAAGAGCAGTTTCGGATGATGAATTTGACGCCCGGTCAAAAAGAACAATTGGAGGCGGTGGAACGTAAAATCGCCAGATTGGCTTTTAATGTAAAAATCAGATTTCTTTATATTTATGAAAAAAATATTAGTAATAAGGCTTTAGGTTTTAATGGTATCATTGGTGCTTTTAAGCAATGGACAGATATGAATGCCAATGGCTTAAAGCCTGATATGAAGCCTACGGGAACCAGTTCGGCTTATTATGTTTTTATTGAAAGACGTCGCAACACCAGAAAAAATAATATTATGGGTCGCTATCGCCGTCGCGACGGGGTCGGGGGTTCTGTGGCTAAACCTTTGAATACGGAAGAATTGGCCTCTTTATGGCATTTCCCGGGCATGGGCATTAAAGCGCCTTTTTTAAAGGCAACTGTCTTTAAAAAGACAGCTGCTCCGGTTGGTTTACCCATGGAACCAAAGATAGCTGAAGCAATTGAGCCTAAGAGCGTGGAAACGGTCATGACGGAAAAAAATATCAATTTGCCGACATTTGATTATGATAACGATGAATTTGAAAAGCAATTTGCCTTGGATCGGGAATCTTTTGCCAAAAGCCGTCCGGCTCGGAAAAAAAGATTGGAGGAAATTTCTAAAGAAGAAATTGTCAGGGAAGAGGCAGAACAAAAGGCGGCACTGGCTGCTAGTCAGGCAAAGAAAAAGCCAGGTCAGGACAAAACACAGCCCACCGGAACAAATTTAATTCAGGAAGCCGAGACTGAGCCGCTAAAAACAGAAACACCACAGGAAAAAGATGCGGCTGAAACAAATGATCAGGATGATAATGTGAAAAATTTACCGGGCAATTTACCTTTTATAGATTAGATTATTTCTCATATTTATTGTTTATTTCCGCCGTAGGCGGATCCGCCTCCGGCGGAGATTATTGGTTATTGATTATTAAATAATTATGTCTGAAGAGTTATTAAAAAAAGCGCATGACAGCGGAATCGCTCCTTTTGCAGTCACTACTTATCGTAATAAGGAGAAGGTTTTTGGTATTAAAAAAGATGATCGCCGACGTCACGTATATATGGTCGGAAAGACAGGTATGGGTAAAACCACATTGATTGAAAATATGGTTTATTCTGATATTATGGCCGGACACGGTGTTTGCTATATTGATCCTCACGGTGATACTGCTGAAAAAATGCTGGAATGGATTCCGTCCTGGCGCATTAATGACGTGGTTTATTTTAATCCCGCTGATTTGGAATTCCCAATTTCTTTTAATGTCTTGGAAAAAGTTGAACCCAAATACCGCCATTTAGTCTCCTCCGGTTTAGTGGGTGTGTTTAAAAAATTATGGGCAGAGTCCTGGGGGCCTCGTTTAGAGTATATTCTGAGAAATGCTATTCTGGCGCTTTTGGAATATCCAGACAGCACTTTACTTGGCATTAACCGACTTTTAGTAGATAAAGAATACCGCAAAAAGGTTGTGGAAAAAATTCAGGATCCGGTGGTCCGTTCTTTTTGGGTGGATGAATTTCCTAAATGGAACGAGCGCGTATTGCAGGAAGTTGTTTCACCTATACAGAATAAAGTCGGACAGTTTTTGTCAACGGCATTAATTAGAAATGTCGTCGGTCAGGTGAAATCCAGTGTTAATTTGCGTGACTTAATGGATAATCAAAAAATTCTGATTTTAAATTTATCCAAAGGCAGAATCGGTGAAGACGCTTCCGCTTTAATGGGCGCGATGATGGTCACCAAAATTCAATTGGCTGCCATGAGCCGTGTGGATATCCCGGAAGAAGAAAGACACGACTTTTATCTCTATGTTGATGAATTTCAGAATTTTATTACTGATTCTTTTGCTAATATTTTGTCTGAAGCCAGAAAATATCGTTTAAATTTAACTATTGCCCACCAGTATATTGAACAGTTGGGAGAAGTTGTCGGGCCGGCTGTTTTTGGTAATGTGGGTACCATTATTGTCTTTCGTATCGGCGCTGCTGATGCGGAATTTCTGGAACAGGAGTTTGCGCCTAATATTCTGCCGGAAGATCTGGTGAATCTGCCCAAATACCATATTTATATAAAATTAATGATTGACGGCGTTACCAGCGAACCTTTTTCAGCCCGCGGTTTGCCGCCAGTTTACAGTAAATCAATGGGCAATGAGGAAAAAGTGATCAGGGCTTCTCGAGAAAGATATACTAGACCCAGAGAAGTGGTAGAAGATAAAATTTATCGCTGGAGTCTGGGTGATAAAGAAATTGAGAGAAGAGACGCCGAAGCAGCTCAAAAAGCCGGTATTGTTGTTGATGTTTTTGCCAAAAAGCAGGAGGGTGGTCAGGCACCTCAGCGAGAAGGAAGATCCGACAGTAGCCGGAAAGATGACCGACCTTCAGCGCCCCGCGCTCAATATTCCGGTTCACAATCACAGCCGCCATCACGATCTGCAAGTACTGCACCGGCCAGAACAGACGCAAAATCAATGCATCCGGCTAAATGTGATAATTGCGGAGCTGATATTGAAATACCTTTTATTCCTGATAAATCACGCCCGGTTTTTTGCAAAGATTGTCTGAAAAAGTCCCGTCGCGGCGAAATTAAAATGCAGGCGCCCAATGCAGATATTGTAGTTACAGAATTCAAAGAAAAAACCCCGACAATATCCTTATCTCAAATAAATAAGCAGACTCAGGATTTTAAGGGCCGGTCGGTTAGAGATGGGCAAAAAGGGTTAGGAGGGAAAACTGGGGTAAGAAGGAATGCTCCGAATTCAGAACGTCCGAGGATTGAAACTCCTCCTGTTCCGGCTGCTAAAGAGGACGTTAAAAAGGAAATCCTAAAAGTTGAACGGCCGCGAATTGAACCGCCGACAATCAGGACCGGTGGCAAGGAGGATATAGAAAAACCCAATGCTCAAATAAAAAAAGAGGAGCCGGTAATTGTAACTAGTGCCGAAACTAAAGAGAAAATTCCTGCTCCTGCACCTGTAGAACCAAAAGTTAGCGCAGAGCCAAAGCCAGTTGTAAAACAAGAACCACCCGAGCCAAAAACTGTACTTGAACCAAAACCCGTGAAAAAAACACAGGCTTCGGTTGATTTATTGAGTGATTTTGGCAATTCGGATTCTAAAGAAATTAAAGAAGGGGAGGAAGTAGAATTGTAAAATGACAAATAACCCACCTTCGCTTCGCTACGGTGGGCAGGCCAAATTAAAATAACAAAATAATAACAAAATTTAAAATTCAAAAATTTTGTTATTTGGCATTAGTTATTTAGATTTATTTTGTCATTTGGTATTAGAATTTTGTCATTAAATTTATGTTATACCTCGGCGCCGACCATGCCGGCTTTAAATTAAAGGAACAAATTAAAAAGTTCTTGCTGTCCCAAAAGATTAAGTTTCAGGATTTGGGTAATTTAAAATTGGATAAGAATGATGATTATCCTGATTTTGGATTTAAAATCGCCAGGGCGGTGGCTAAAGATAAAAGTTCTAAGGGTATTTTAATCTGCGGAACTTCTTTTGGTGTATGTATTGTTGCCAATAAAGTAAAGGGTATCCGGGCTGTATCAGTTAGTAATATCAAGGCTGCAAAAATTTCGCGTTCACATAATGATGCCAATGTGTTATGTTTATCCGGCTGGGACTTAAAATTACCAATGGCTCAAAAAGTAATTAGAATTTGGTTAAATACTAAGTTTAGCAATCAGCCAAGGCACAAAAGACGCTTGGCTAAAATTAAAAAGATTGAAGGATAAATGATAACTTCTAAAATAAAAAAAATAATTGAAAATAATCCAATCGCCTTAGCGACATGTGCTAAAAATAAGCCGCATGTGATTGCTGTCGCAAATGTAAAAGTTATCGGGAAAGATACGGTAGTAATTACTGATAACCTTATGAAAACCTGTAAAAATAATATTTTGAAGAATCATAATATTGCTTTGGCGGTTTGGGACAAGAAATGGGATGGTTATAGGCTTAAAGGTGAGGCGGAATATTTTGATAAAGGTAAGTGGTTGGATTTTGTTAAGAAAATGAAAGAAAACAAAGGCTACTTAGCCAAAGGCGCTATTTTAATAAAAATTAATGAGGTTGTTAAGCTCGGTTAATTTATGAAAGTTAAAATCGTACCTACTATATTGACTCAAGATTTTGCTGAATTTAAAATGCGGCTGAAATTAGTTGAGTCTTTTTTTAAATTGGTGCAGATTGATTGCGCAGACGGTAAATTCGTAAAAAATAAAACTTTTTACCATGCTCGCAAGGTTAAGAGTCTTAAATCAAAAGTAAATTACGAGTTACATTTGATGATTAAAGATCCATTGAAGGAAATAAAGAAATGGGCGACCTATAGGAAATTAAGAAGAGTAATTTTCCATTACGAGGCAGTAAAAAATAGTAGGGATATTTTAAGTATCATAGATTATTTACAAAAGAAGAGGATTAAGGCGGGTCTGGCTATAAATCCTGAAACTAAAATTGAAAAGGTAATTAAACTCCTGCCCTTGATTGATCGCTTGCTGATTATGGGCGTAAATCCGGGTTGGGGCGGACAGGCGATACAGTTGAAAGTTGTAAAGTATAAAGTTCATAAAGTCAGGGGATTATTTCCTAAACTTGATATTGAAGTTGATGGGGGAGTTAATTTGGAAAATGCCGGGCAAATCGTTAAGACCGGCGCGAACATTTTGGCCATCGGTAAAGCATTAAGTTCAGATATTGTGATAAAAAATTTTATAACTAAAATCTATAACCTAAAACACTAAAATCTAAGTATATGACCATACACCGTTGTAAAATTTGCGGCTACATTTATAAAGATGGCGCAGCGCCAGCTGAGTGTCCGATTTGTCAGAATCAGAATTGCTTTGAGGAAATTGCCCCGGATAAAGTTGATTATGAATTTTTTAAAGAAGCCTGGACACGCCAGGTCAAGTGGATGAACGCCACCAAGTATCAGAATGAGATTATGTTAAATCCGGACGAAGAAGTACTTAAACAACTGGCCGAAGCTGAAAAGACTTTTTTATTAGATGGCAAACAGGCCTATTGTCCCTGCCGTATTTTAACCGGTAATGAGCTGGCTGACCGCAAAATCATTTGCCCCTGTTATTTTTATATGGGGGAAGTGGAACTGGAGGGGCACTGCCACTGTTCTCTTTATGTCACGCCAAAGTGGGTGGAGAAGAAGTAAAGCTCTACGAAATACGAATTTTTACGAATATACGAATATTTATTTATGCAGAACATTGTAAAAAGAGATGATTTGATTTTTCCCGAGTTGAGCTATAAAATCACAGGGATTCTTTATAACGTTTTTAACGAACTAGGGTCGGGGCTACAGGAAAAATATTATCAAAGAGCAATTGCTTTTGCTTTAAAGAAAAATAATCTAAAATTTCAAGAACAGGTTTTTGTACCCCTTAAATATCAGGGAGAAAAAATTGGTAATTATTATTTAGATTTCTTAATAGAAGATGAAATTATTGTAGAAATAAAAAGAGGTGAGTTTTTTCGTCAAGCCTTTATTAAACAGATACATGAGTATTTAATGGTATCACATTTATCCTTGGGTTTATTAGCGAATTTTACAAGCTCAGGCGTAAGAGTTAAAAGAATTTTAAATATTTATCCTAAATGAACAATAATTAGTATATTCGTATGGATTCGTAATTTCGTAGGAAACAGATATGAAATACAACATCAAACAACTTGAACAAATGGCCAATACCTTACGCCAGGATGTCATTCGGATGCTGGTTAAAGCTGGGAGTGGCCATACTGCCGGTCCTTTGGGTTTGGCTGATATTTTTGCTGCTTTATATTTTAATGTACTGAAACATAATCCTAAAAATCCCAAGTGGGTGCAGCGCGACCGTTTATGTCTGTCCTGCGGCCATGTAGTGCCCATCCGTTACGCTGCTATGGCGCGAGCAGGTTATTTTCCCTTGTCTTGGCTAAAGACTTTGAGGAAATTGGGCTCAAAATTGCAAGGACATCCTTCTTATCAGGATATGCCTGCTTTAGAACATTCTTCCGGCCCTTTGGGGCAGGGAGTATCAGTCGCTGTAGGTATGGCTTTGGCTGCGAAAATGAACAAGCAGAAACATTTTGTTTATTGCGTGACCAGCGACGGAGAACAGGATGAAGGCCAGACCTGGGAGGCGGTTTTAGGCGCAGCCAAGTATAAATTGGATAATCTAATTTTTATTTTAGACCGTAATAATATTCAGATTGACGGTACGGCTGATAAAATCATGCCTTTAAAACCTTTGTGTGAAAAATACGAAAAGTTCAATTGGCATGTTTTGCATATTGACGGTAATAATATGAAGGAACTTTTGGCAGGTTTTGCCAAAGCGAAAAAATTAAAAGGCAAGCCTAAGGTTATGATTTGCCATACAGTGCCAGGGAAGGGAGTCAGTTTTATGGAAAATAAATGGGAATGGCACGGCAAAGCGCCATCAAAATTAGAAGCCGAAAAAGCATTGAAGAAATTAGGTTCACTGTCATGGTGAGCTTAGTCGAACCATGGCAGCTAGAAATTGATTTAATTATATGTATAAGGAATATCATGTTTATATAGTAGAATGTAGCGACAAATCTTATTATACTGGTGTGACTAATTCAGTTGAAAGGCGAGTCTGGGAACATAATAACGATAAAAATACGAATCATTATACATATTCTAGACGGACTGTAATATTAAAATTTGTTGAAACTTATGAAGATATTAATGATGCAATTGCTAGAGAAAAACAGATCAAACGTTGGAATCGTAAAAAGAAAGAAGCTTTGATTAGACAAATGTATGAAGAATTACCGGATATTGCTAGGGGTAGAAAAGAATATATGAATAAAAAATTTTTCAAATAAGCGGACGGCGTCACCCTTCGACTAAGCTCAGGGTGACAATAGACGCATGGTAAAGCGCCGTCGGCTGAAGAGGCGAAGAAAGCATTAATTGAACTTAATAATTAATATAGAATTATGGCAAAATTTATATCATTATTTATTGTGATTACTATCTTAACATCAGCTGTGGTCGGCGGCGCGGTTTATTATTGGCAATTAACAAATATTAATAAGTTGATTGATCAAAATCAGGCTGATAAAGACCAGCTCAGTAAGCAAATTCAGGATTTGCAGAAGCAA
>JAPLYC010000113.1 GCA_026395755.1 Candidatus Parcubacteria bacterium
ACCGTTGAAAAGCAGGCGCTGGCTCGCAGAAAGCAGGAAACAGAGGCAAAGGAAGCGGCTCGTAAAAATGCTCAAAAAGAAGCCGCGGCTAAAGCCAAACAAGAACAGATCAGGGCTGATGCCCAGAAAAATGCGGCTAAAGATTTAGAAATAGCGCAAAAGAATTTGTCTAAAGCACAGCAAGAAGTTGCCAGAGCTGAAAACAGAAAAAAAGCGGTTGATGCGGCTGAAGCAGCGCGTCAGGCTAAAGAACAGGAATTTGCTCAAAAGCAGGCTGAACAAAAGCAAAGAGCAGAGCAAGTCAAGGCGCATTATAAAGAAGTTGGCGCAGAGGTAAAAGCGCGGGCGGCGGCCGCTAAAGAAATGAGCCAGGCAGAAGGCGAACGAAAACGACAAGAAGCAGAAGCAGCTGCCAAGCCTAAGACCGAAGAAACACCTCAGCCGGTGCCAAAAACCGCGGGACAGGAAGACGCTTTGTATGGCAGAGAAGCTCAAGATTACCAGCAACTTGCCAAGGAAATGGCAGCTAAGGAGCCGACCAAGATAGAAGTTAAAACCGAAGCACCAGCCCAGGAAAAGCCGGACGATAAATTTAAATTAGCAGCGTAAAATTTATGATAACGAAAAAGACCCCGCGACGCGGGGTCTTTTTTTATTTGATATTATTTTTAATGCTTTCAATTACTTCTTTGCCGGCTTCGGCTAAATCTGATTTTTTGATTTCAAAAGTGGCAAATGTTTTGGTGCCAATGGGATTGAAGGTCTTGGCCAGAAAGAGGGAATCATAACTTTTAGAGGAATAAAGCAGCCCGGAGATCGTATGCTTTTCGTTTTCAAAAAGTAAAATTATAATTTCAGCTTCCGGAGAAGATATAATCAGTTCCTCAATTACTTCGCTTAAGTCTGGATTTTGCATGTTCAGCTCAATCAGATCTTTTTGGGTTAAATATGACCAGACCATTTTATAATTCGGGTCATTTTTGATGCGCGCTAGAACTTTGCCCCAGAGTTTCAGGGTATTGATTGATTTGGTGCGGTATAGATGCTGGATGATCAGGTCACGGTCAGCGCCGTTCAATATTAGTTGAGAGGCGATATTAAGGGCGCGGGGCGTGACATTGGAAGTCTTAAAGCTTTTGGTTTTGGCAATCATGCCGCAAAGCAGGCAAGTGGCGATTTCCTGATCTAAGAGATTAATATCATATTGTTCAATCAAATCAAAAACAATTTCCGCGGTTGAAGTTTTCGTCAGTTCAATTAAATTAATTTGGCCATACTGTTCATTTTCCGGACTGTGGTCAATATTAATAATCGGAGTATTGTAAAAGAAATCCGTATTTTGTTCATAAGCCTGACCCAATGATTCCAAAGAATCGCTGTCCAAAGTAATAATCAAATCATATTTGTAAGTGCCGGATTTAAATCTGATGTTTTTTTCATCCAGGTTGCCGCTTTCAGGCGTTAAATAGATATTCAAGGCATTGTCTTTAATGTCATAAGAAAAGTTTTTAACCTTACCCTTGGTCAAATCCAGGGTGATAACAAAATTTTTCAAACTAGCCAGGCCGGTTTTTATCTGGTCGGTCTGCGTTAAAAAAGAAAAATTTTTCGGCACAATAAAATTTTGGCAGACAATATCAGCCTGCTTGTTCAGTTTTTTCAGCAGCAAAAAAATGGCCAGGGAACTAGACAGGGCATCTCCGGAAAAACTCTGCTTAAAAGTGATCAGAATTTTCTGGCTGTTTTTGATCTGTTCAAAGATTTGTTGGTTTATATTTAGTGACATATTATAGGTGAATTGAAGGGATTAGGAATTAGGGGATTGGGAATCGGATATTGGAAGATTTAAGTTTTCATATCTCTAATGCCAAATTCCTAATGCCTAATGACCGATAAACCAGTATATCGTGATAGGGAAATAGTGTCAAATAGCGCGACTATTAATATTTACAGGAAGTTAATTTTCTTGTCAAGTTAGGGATATTTTGGTAAAATAAGGCTACTAATATACAAATTGGCTACTAATCTGCTAATTAGTATCATTAGTATAAAATAGATTAGTAAATTAGTATCAATATTATGAAAGAAATTAGCAAAGCCTACGATCCTAAAGAAACCGAGGATATAATCTATAAAAAATGGGAAGATTCGGGTTATTTTAACCCGGATAAACTGCCGGGTAAAAGACCTGAGTATTTTTCGATTTCCATGCCGCCGCCCAATGCCACGGGTACTTTGCATACCGGTCATGCGATTATGCTGGCGTATGAAGATTTAATGACCAGATATAATCGTTTATTAGGCAAAAAAACCTTGTGGCTGCCGGGTACTGATCATGCTGCGATTGCGACTGCCGCCAAAGTGGAAAAAATATTATACAAGGAAGAGCATAAAACCAGACATGATTTGGGGCGGGAAGAATTTTTAATTCGGGTAAAGGATTTTGTGGAAAAAACCAGGGATACTATCCGCAATCAGATTAGAAAAATGGGTTCATCCTGCGACTGGTCCAGGGAAAGATTCACCTTGGATGAAGGTTTATCCGCCGTGGTACGATATGCTTTTATTAATATGTATGAAGCCGGTGTAATTTATCGGGGTAATCGTATTGTAAATTGGTGCCCGCACTGCTTATCAACTTTGTCTGATGACGAAGTTGAATACAAAGAAACAACCGGAAAGTTTTATACTTTTAAATACAGCAAGGATTTTCCCATGAGTATTTCCACGACCCGTCCGGAA
>JAPLYC010000001.1 GCA_026395755.1 Candidatus Parcubacteria bacterium
AACATTCCCGCATGCCCCGGAATAATATAATCAGCCAAATTGACCACCCGAGCCTGATTCTTTAATAGCGCCTTTTTGTCCTTAACCATAATATTTTTCTCTTTTTGTTTGGCCCAAAATAAATCACCCACAATAGCAATCGATCCTTTTTCAGTTTTAGCTATTACCGTACATTCATCAAGCTCATGGCCTGGTGTACTAATAATATAAACATTAGGAGTAATAATATTTTTACCTTTTAACAATAAATCCAGATCAACTTTGAATTGGTCGCCTTTATAACTGGTCAGCACATCAGTAATTATAGCTCTTTTAAATAAATGATTATTGGCCACATGATCAGGATGATGATGAGTGACAATGACATAATGAATATCATTTGGCTTTAAACCTTCACGTTTTAAAGCAGCTATCAACTTTTTCTCCACCTGATGATGACCCGTATCAACCAAAATATTGACCCGACCGTCGCGGATCAAAGTTACGGTCGAGCTGGCCTTAAATTTCTTACCCGCCAAATCAAGCCATTGGAAATAACCCTTTAATAAAATTTTTACTTGAGCTAATTGTTTGTTCATATAGTAGATTGTCATCCTGAGCTTAGTCGAAGGGTGACCCGTCGGCGTCATGGTTCGACTATGCTCACCATGACAGTTTTACTATTTAATTAAATCCGCTGTCATCCCAGTCACCCACCCGCAGGCATTGCCCTCATCAGTATCAATTTGAAAAGACTTTTTATGACCCGGCCCGGAACGAACAATGACATTATTAAAAATTAAGCCCCTGGAACCTTTTACTTTCATAGAAACAACTTGCCCGTTATTAACTTTCAAGGCTTTGGCTTCACTGGGTGAAACATGGAGATGACGCTGAGCAACAATCACACCTTGATTAAGCGTAATTTTCCCCTTAGGCCCAATTAAAATAGCTCCGGGAGTGCCTTTTACATTCCCGGAAACTTTAATCACCGATTTTATTCCCAGGCGATAGCAATCAGTCGCTGCCAGCTCAATTTGCGTATCCTGGCGCAAAGGACCTACAATTCTAATTTTGAACTCGCTTTTGGAACCTTTAATTACCAGATCTTCAACAGTCGCAAACTGACCCGGCTGGGACACCATTTTCATAACCTTAAACTTATAATTTTTGCCGAACAAAGTATCAGCGTCTTTTTGGCTCAAATGGCAGTGTCGGGCAGAAACTTCTACTTGGATTTTAGGCATATTTTGATATTTTAAAATTATATTTAATTATAATCATTATACCAAAAAAGCATTAAATTGGCGAGAATGCAAAAACAAAAGATCCCCCGCATTGCGGAGGACCCTTGATCGGATACTTACCTTACAAGATTATTAAAAAGGCTAAGAGCGTAATTAAGCATAAGGTTGATAAGATTATATGAGAATGCTGTTTTTTTATTTCGATAAAAATATTCAAAAACAGAGCAATAATGCCAATTATCAACAAAAGCGAAAAATAAACTTTACTGGCGCCAACCAGAGTTTTAACTCCCCAGGAAGAACTGTTTTTAATAAATAAGTATTGTTTAATTAATGACGGCTTAATAGTTTCAATATTAGCCCAATCAATGTCACTGGTTATGGTGTTGCCGGCCGCGTCCCAGGCTGTCAGGCTGGCTAAAACTACCGGGTCAAAAATTGCTTCCGCATCTTGGGCAGGAATAATTAAATTACCAAACCAGACGTTTGCCTGAGCATCTTTTTGTAATTCTACATAATAATTGCCAAAATTGGCGCTGGCAACAACCGCATCAGAGCTTAAATATGCAATTACCTGGATTACTTTATCTTTTTGGCCAAGAGGCTGATTTAAATATATTTTTGTTTTCATCAGATCAATAGTCGGCGGAGTATTATCAATCAAGACATTATCCGTCTCAATTTTCACACCCTGCACTGAAGATTTGCTTGGCAAAACAAAATTGGAATTACTAATTGAAACTGTTTTTAGCTGAGTAACTGCCGGTACAACATTTTCTTTCAGCGCTTGGCTGACTACTATTTTTTGAGTGCCAAAATACTGCGCCACCATGGTCGTATCATGTTTTTTATAGGTATTGCTCGTCATGGCCACACCAATTTCTTTAAAATCAGGATCGAGCAGATTAGCATTGTGAGTTTTACTTTTTTGCCAGGCAGCCACAACTTGTTTGGCTGAAGAAAAGCCCATGGCCAGATTTTCACCGGCAACCGCATAAGGATAATTCACTGATTTCAACCAATCGGCCAAGCTTTGCTTCGAGGGGCTAAGATGGGAAAAATATTGACCAATGATCATGTCCTGAACTTTATTATAGGCAGCCTGATTTAAAGCAGCACTTTCTGTCAACGGTTCGAGCTTAGAATTTTGACGCAGCTGGTTAGTTAAACTAATAATCTCTTGGCTTTGCTCGGTCATGACATCAGGAGTCAGCCAGCCAGAAGCCGGCAAAACCAAAAGGGAGACCAGGACAAAAACTTTGATCAGTACCGCAGCCGTACCGTGAAAAAGCAAACGTTTGGGATGCAAAATATGCGGCTGGTAACTATTTAAACGATGAGGAATGAATAAGTCTTTAAGCATATGGTTATTTTTATTATTATATCAGAATATCACAAAACCAAAAAAAAATCAAGGGCTAGCCCCCTTGACAAACCAACCAATATTTGATAGAATAAATGGTTCTTTAAATTTATACTTCGAACAAGGAGAGAAAACATGGGTAAAATCAGAGAGGGACGCTGGGATTGTTCCAGATGCGGGAAAAAAGGCAATCTTGGCAGGGACAAGATCTGCCCTGGCTGCGGCGATCCGCGCGGCGAAAACGTTAAATTCTATTTGCCGGAAAACGAACCGGAAGTCACTGATTCGGATCAGCTCAAAAAAGCACAGCTCGGTCCTGACTGGAACTGCGAATTTTGCGGATCGGCCAATCAGGCTGATCGCAATAACTGTTCTCAGTGCGGAGCTGCCAAAGGCACAAGCCCCAGCAATCAGGTTAAGGATTATGTACCGCCTGCAAAACCGGCAGCCAGCAATTCTACGAACGCTGATTATGACCGGCCGCTTGGCCGAAAAAACATTCCGCCCCGGCGTTTAGAAACGCCCAATTACCGCCAAGAACATCAGGTCAGTTCTTTTCCCAAAAAGAAAGCTCTAACTTATGGTGGCATTGGCCTGGGCGTGATCCTGCTGGGACTTTTTGCGTTTCTGATGCTCCACACCAAGGATGTGCCGGTTCAACTGACCGGAGTCACCTGGACCCGCGAAATCCAAATCGAGAAGTATAAAACCGTGGAGGAAGAAGACTGGTCTGTTCCTACTGGCGGACGAGAAAAATCATCCACGCAAAAAGTCCACCATTATGATCACAATCTAGATCATGTGGATCACAAAACCAGACAGGAACGTGTCCAGGTCGGCTCGCACTCCGAAGAATACACTTGTGGTACAACCGATAAGGGAAACGGATATTTTGAGGACAAAACTTGTACCCGATCCGTACCTGACTACGGTTATCAGGATGTACCTTATGATGAAAATGTCTACCGTGATGATCCCGTATATAAAACCTGGTACACCTACGATATCGAACGCTGGAAGTACGAGCGTTCGGTTCACGCCGGAGGTACCGACCAGAAAGTCTACTGGCCGCAATTTACTCTGGCTGATCCAAAAATCACGCAGATCGGCAAAGAACGCAGAGGTTCCAGCAAGGAAAATTATGAAGCCAGTTTCCGCGGTGGCCCCAAGAACAAGGACTATAACATGACCTTCAATTACCAGCGTTGGTCCTCCCTAAAAATCGGAGCAACCTACATTGGCAAAATGAATGTCATGGGTATGCTCCTAAAAATCGAAGACCCAAAGTAAAAACCAAAAAGAGCCCACCGCATCGCGGTGAGGCTCTTTCTTATTTTATAGGCTTAACTTCAGACTTTCCCGCGGAGCGGGAAGCCGCTCTGCGGCTCGGACTTCGGACTTCAGACTTCTTAAATAAACCCGCCCGCCTGTAATTCCCACAACTTCTTATAAATCCCCGACTGTTTAGTAATCAAACCCTGATGCGTCCCCTCTTCCACTATTTTACCCTGATCAACCACCACAATTCTGTCCATTTTTCTGATGGTCGATAAGCGATGTGCTATAACTATTACAGTTTTATTTTTCATCAGCTTATCTAAAGCATCCTGAATCAATTTTTCAGACTCAGAATCCAAGCTGGAAGTAGCCTCATCTAAAATTAATATCGGTGCGCTATGTAAAATCGCTCGGGCAATAGCCACGCGCTGGCGTTCACCTCCGGACAATTTAATCCCGCGTTCGCCAACATAAGTATCATAGCCCTGGGGCAAACTTTCAATAAACTCATTGCAATTAGCTGCCTTGGCCGCCTCCATAATATCTTTCTTACTTGCCTTGGGCTGACCATAACGAATATTCTCCAGCAGAGGTCGATGAAACAAAATCGGATCCTGAGGCACCAGGCTGATATTTTTCCATAAACTTTCCTGGGTAACTTGAGAAATATTTTGCCCGTCAATCAATATTTTCCCGCCGGACAATTCATGCATGCGTAAAAGTATTTTGGCAATTGTAGTTTTACCGGCGCCTGAAGGACCAATGATGGCCACTCGTTCACCCGGCTTAATAATCAGGTTAAAATTTTTGAGCACTTCCCTGGTCTGATGATAATTAAAGCCGACTTCTTTAAATTGAATGTCACCTTTATTAACTGCTAAATTCTTAGCCTTAGCTACATCCTGGATATCCGGTTCAGTATTTAAAATAATAGTCATTTCCTCGGCATCAGATAAACCTTCAAACATTCTCATGATAGTACGCCCAAAATTCCAAATGCGGTTAAAAATATTAATCAAATATGCCTGAATCAAAACAAAATCGCCCACAGTCACTAAATTTTTCTGCCATAATTTGATTGCCAGATAAAAAATGCCGATTTCTAAACTAACAATAAATAAACCCTGAATAGCACTAAAAAATTCACCTAGATTCCAGGAAAAAGCCATCAATTTTCTTACCTTTTCTTGTTTGATAGCAAAGCCTTCTTTTTCCCTGTTATAGGCATTAAACAATTTCACATTGGCATTATTGGTCACTGTGTCAGCCAAATAACCGGTTGACTCTGATTGCGCTTCATTTCTGGCCAGATCGTATTTATATTTATATCTGCTGAAAAAATAATTAACGGTTAGAAAAACAGCCAGCCAGACAATTACTATCGTCCCCAAAAATATATTTCTGCTAAAAAGTACCGCAACAATAAAAATAATATTAACCAAAAGAGTTGTTAAATCAAAAATAACACGGTCGCTGACATTTTCGTATGCCCTGACAAACCATTGCACTCGTTTAACCAATGTGCCGACAAAATTATTATTAAAATACGAGAAAGAATGCAAGTGCAATTTCGCAAAGCATAAGTTAGACAAATCAGCCATAACTCTAGAAGTGAAATAGTTTACTGAAAATCCAACCGTACGCCAGCATACCCAGCCAGCCAATTCTAAAATGGCGATTATAACCAAAATCGCGATTAACTTTTCTGCTGCTTGGGCTACAGGAGCGCCACCAGATAAGACATCAAAGAAATTCTTAAAATAAAGCGGGACAATTACCTGCAATATCGAAGCTAAAACAACTCCGGTAATAGTTAGCAAGAAAAACCACTTGTAATGCCAGCTGTGTTGCCAGTATATTTTTAACGTTTCTAGAGTATTATTCTTCATAAAAATAATTAACCGCCCCCCGCGATGCGGATAGGCCGGTACTATAAAAGACGGGCAATTAGCCAAAATGTTACAGTTTTACTCTTTTTTTAAATTTAGGCTGACTGAATTTATGCAATACCTTTTCCCTGTCGGTTGAGGGCCGTCGTCAAAAATATGACCCAAGTGGCTGCCGCAACGGGCACAGACTACTTCGGTTCGCTGCTTACCATGGCTATTATCAGGTTGTAAAATGATTTTCTTGTTATCAACGGCCTGCCAAAAGCTGGGCCAGCCGCAGCCGGCGTCAAATTTAGTTTCCGAGGAAAATAATTCATTGCCGCAGGCGGCGCAAACATACATGCCTTTATCTGTAGTATTAACATATTCGCCTGTAAAGGCCGACTCTGTCCCCTTTTCCCTTAAAACCCGATATTGTTCGGGGGGTAATTCCTTTTTCCATTCCTGTTCAGTTTTTACAATCATAAATCGTATATCTTAAATCTTTTATCCAGTTATATTATATCAAAAAATTGCCCCGGTGTCGTGAGGCAATTTTTTAAATTTAGTTTTATTGTGTAACTGGCGGTGCCGGAGGAGTTTGGGGATTGGCCGGATTAGGCACAGTAACAGCCGGCCTAATCTGAATATTACTTGCGCTGACACTGCCGTCTGTATTGGCTTTGCCGTTAACCATCACATTTTCCCCGACAGTCAAATCAGCAGAGGCACCGCTTACAAATTTACCGACGCTGGTAGAATCAGAGAAAAAAATAATTCTTGAACCGTTATCACGCAGCTTTACGGTAATACTCTTATCATCCTTGGCAAGAATTGTGCCGTTAATCATGGAATCACCGTTACCACCATTAGCGCGCTGACCGGAAAAATTTCCACCACCCTGGCCAAAACGTTGTCCAGCTCCAGAAACAGGCTTTGAACTTTTACCGTAAACCATGCCGCCATAAAACGCACCAGCTCCGACAATTAAAACCGCAATGATAATAATTGGAAATGTTTTTTTCATCTAAATTTAAAATTAATTATTATAAATTAAAAAATTTTATTATTCTACTCATATCGTAAAGCCTGAATCGGATTTAATTTTGACGCCCGGCTGGCCGGATAATACCCAAAGATAATTCCGATCGCGGCGGATACGCCAAAAGCTAAAATAATTGACAACGACGAGATTGAGGTGGCAATATTCGCAAATTTTGTAACCCCAATAGAAACTAAACAACCTACAATAATTCCAATCACTCCACCAATAAATGTTAACATTACGGCCTCGGCCAAAAACTGGCGATTAATATCTCCCTTGGTTGCGCCGATGGCTTTGCGTAAGCCGATTTCCCTGGTTCTCTCAGTTACAGTCGTGAGCATCATGTTCATAATGCCGATACCGCCGACAATTAAGGAAATTCCGGCAATAGCCGCTAAAAGCAAAGTTAAAGTATTGGTGATTGAAGAAGCGCTGGCAATTATATCAGCCTGATTCATAATACTGAAATCAGCTACGGTAGGATCGCTGATGTTATGACGCTGCAATAATAAATCCGTAATTTGCTGCTGCAAATCAGTCATGGACTTTTGATCAACCGCTTTGACACTGATCGTGGACACATAATCACTGCCTGATAAAAATTGCTGAGCCGTAGAAATAGGCACATAAATCATATCATCCTGGTTATTGAAACCACTGCCCCCTTTGGCCGCGGTAATACCAATAATTTTAAAATCCGTGCTTTTAATGCGGATAGTTTGACCAATCGGTTCTGTACCGGCGCCAAAAAGATCATCACGAACCGTCGG
>JAPLYC010000092.1 GCA_026395755.1 Candidatus Parcubacteria bacterium
CGACCTTTTATTTGGGCAGTCGAGACTGACGATTCTGATGGTAATGGCATGATCGACACGATTAATATCAGTACCTCAGAAGACTTAAATGATGATTTTGGAGATATAACAGCTACCGTTGGAGCGTATACTGTTTCTAGTATAGATACTGGTCTGGCAGGTAATGATGCTGATTTTAGGATTAATTTAACTGAAACAGGCACTTGTGATATTACTGATATTACAGGTTGTGATACAGGAGCCACACCGGCTGTCAGTATCACCGCAAATTCCTTGTTGCAGGATAATAGTGGCTGGCCGATTTTAATCAGTGCTTTGGGCGATGCTGCAGATTTTGCCTCACCAATTTTTATAACGAGAGCTACTGCTGATGGTAATCATGACGGCGAAATAGATGGGTATTTCCTTTTATGTTCAGAAGCATTAAATAATACTGTTGACGACGTAACAGTTTCCATAGGCGGCGGTTATACAGTGAAGACTACAGATTGTTCTAATGGTTGGTGTGATTGGGGGCCAGTTGGCAGCGCCGAATTATATTCTCTATCCCTTAATCCATCAGGAGTCTGGGATACGGATCAGGTTCCTACAATGGATATTACTAATGGGGGCCCAATCTTTTTAGCTGATAATAGTCCTGCTGCCAATCTATTAGCGTCTGATGGTGGTCCGGTTACTCCTTTAGACGGCGCTGTGCCAATAATTACTGAAGCAAAATATCAGGATGCCAGCGGGGATGGAAAAATTGACCAGTTTGAATTGTTTTTTTCAGAAACAATAAATGCAGCTGCCAGCCGCTTGGCAAATGAATTAGTTCTGGGTCCCGGAAGTTCGTTTGCTGCGGCAGCTTTTGGCTCTGACGCAACTGATTTATTAACGGCTGATGTCGATCATTTAGTCGTTCCTTTGGGTACTGCGGCTAGTAATATTTCGACTTGGGATGGTTCTGGGTCACTCAATATTAGTTTAATCGGCACTGGCGGAGGCGCTATAAATGAATTTGCTTTGGCTGATAGGGCAGTCCCTTATCTATCTTTTTTGGATCAAACAATTGAAAATGGCAGTATAGAAGCACCTACTATTCCTTCTGATTCTTGGTTTCAAGATTATATTTGGCCGATAACTGATGGGGCGGCTCCCGTGCTACTACCAGGTTATATAGATTATATGTCAACGTCCGGTAACGGCACAGTTGATAAAATATATTTACTTTTTTCTGAAACAATGACTTGTAGTGGTCTTCCTGCGATTCCCTGTACCCTTGGTCAATTTGCGATTAACAACCAGAGTTTAACGGGTTTGGATGATGATGGAACTCCGACAAGTGTTGGCGTTAATGGTGTATCAGGCGAGGTGGATTTAGTTACGACAGGAACCACAAACCTTACCGGCGTTACCGTGGGTGGTGTAACTGGTACTGAACCTGATGTTATTTATACTGCAGGCGCTAGTTATCTGCAAGATACAGCCGGAAACGCAGTTGTGAATTTTGGTCCCACGACCATTAACGATTTAACTTCACCTTATTTGGTTAGTTTTGCATCTACTACTCCTAATAGTACTTATGGACCTACAGCGGCAATAAATGTTACTGGTGCTTATACTGAAGATATACAGGCAGGCGGTACCATGGATGTGACTTTGGATAATGGCGTTGGTATTACTCTGACTGCGCCTGGTGCAATAAACGCAGTTGCTGGCACTTATAATGTCGGGGCTACTGCTAGTGGAGAAGACAGTGCAGATTTAACATTAGCGTCTATTGATGTTGGTACGGAAAATGTTTTGGATGTCGGAGGCCAGGTTCGAAATAATTCAATTATACCGGCTGGAAATAATCTGGGTAATAATAATAATATTGTCATAGATACAACAGCGCCGACAGCAAACTTTACAGCGGCAACGGACAATGTCGGATCTGTCACAGGCGCTTTAACCAGTGGTGATAAGACTGATGATCCACTCCTTGCCTTGAGCGGCACAAATGAAGCTGGCTCAAGCGTAGATGTTTATAATGGCGCAGGGTTACTGGGTGCAGCCGCAGTTGTCGGCGGCAACTGGTCATATTCAGCTATTATCGCTGATGCTATAACATATCTATTTAATGTAATTGAAACTGATACCGTTACTAATATCAGTACTCCGACCGCTAATTTTACTGTCATTGGTGATATGACACCGCCGACAGTTACTACTTATAGCCCTGCTGATGGTGCTATAAATGTAGCGATTGCTGCTAACCTTGTGCTTACATTTAATGATAACGTGCAGGCTGGAGCAGGCGCAGTTCTTATTAAAAGAGGTTCTGATAATTTCATTGTGGAAACAATAACCATCCCGGATGTCAGGGTAACTTATAGTGGGACACAAGTAACTATTAATCCAACAGCCACCTTAATAAACAGTACTGCTTATTATGTGCAAATTGCCAATGGCGCAATTAAAGATTCGGCAGGCAATGATTATGCCGGTATAGCTGATACAACAACTTGGAATTTTAGCACTGTTGCTGCTGGCGGCGGCGGAGGAGGCGGCGGAGGAGGATCTTCTACGCCGAGTGCAGTCAGTGCTTCTAATGTGCCCTTAACTGTTTTACCATCTCAGTCCGGTACTTTGACTCAGGGTTTTACAGACGGTAGCCAGGTAATAGTCAGTATTCCTCAAAATTCAGTGACTAACACAACTACATTCACTGTTACTCAAGGTAGTTTAACTGCAAATAATACACCGCTTGCCACAACAGGCGCTATTATGATTGGCAATCAGATATTCAATATTTCCGCTACCAGTAATGGCACTGCTGTAACTTCATTTAATTCTAATTTAACGATCACTATCACTGTTCCATCTTTACCTGATGTTACTACTGATTTAGGCGTCTATTACTTTGACAGTGCAACCAATCAATGGGTCTTAATTCCAGGTGCAGTTTTTGACACTGTAACGAATAAAGTTACCTTCACAACTAATCATCTGACTCAATTCGCGGTATTTAAAGTCGCAGGTTTGCCCAGCATGCTCCCAGCCACCAGTACTCCTGTAGCTACACCAACACCGACACCTACTCCTACACCAATTCCTGCTCCGACACCGTCTGCTCCTGCAACGGTTGGTTCCCAGCTGGTCTATGATCCTTCCAATGTAACCTCATTATTAGCCAGCTTGTCCTTGGCTCGCAATACAGCTGATGAATCTAAATACCGACCGTTAATTACGGCTGATGCCAAGGAATTTGGAATTACTTTAAGTTCTGCTCAGCTTGATGCCATTGTAAACTTTGTTGTTTACGGTATTTCCAACGCCACTATCAAGCTTGGTTCAGGCGAAAGACGCGCTGTGATCAGAGATTACTTTGAAACTGTGGTCCGACCAGATATTGTTTGGACAGATATTGAACTGATTTCTTCAGGTCAAAAGCCGGTTAAAAGAAACCTTGCCAAGGAACAGTCTATTGTTAACAGAGTTTTGGCAACTTACAAGACAATAGTAGGTCGCGGTCCGAATTTTAAAGACGCTAAGGAAGATTTGGCTTGGAATACCATGATGTACCGTATCAGATTTGCACGCGATTTAGCTAAAGAAAAAGTTGGTATCCGTAAATTTGAAGAAAAATACGGCAGAACACCTTGGTCAGCTTTAGGCTGGTCAGCAGTCAGAGCTTGGGGTTACTCATTGCAATTTAAGCAGTTTTAAAATATAGAAATAAAAGCCCCGCGTCCATAGGACGCGGGGTTTTTGGTTTTATATGGTTGCACAACTTGTCAAATTAAGGTAAAATTTCAGATATAAATTACTAAAATCTATATGGACATCAAAGAAAAAGCTTTAAATTTGCACAAGCAATTTAAAGGTAAAATTGAAATCAAATTAAAAATGCCCCTTGAGAATAAGGAAGATTTGGCTTGGGCTTATACGCCTGGCGTGGCCGAACCATGTAAGGAAATAGCAGCAGACGTAAAAAAAGTTTACGACTATACTAATAAAGCTAATTTGGTCGCGATTGTTACAGATGGTAGCGCGGTTTTAGGCTTGGGCAATATTGGTCCTGAAGCAGCATATCCGGTCATGGAAGGCAAAGCGGCTTTATTTAAAAAATTCGGGAGCGTTGATGCTTTTCCGATTTGCTTAAAAACACAGGATGCTGAAAAAATTATTCAGATCGTAAAAAGCCTGGAGCCGACTTTTGGCGGTATAAATCTGGAGGATATTTCCGCGCCTCGTTGCTTTGAAATTGAGGAACGGTTGAAAAAGGAAATGAATATTCCGGTTTTTCATGATGATCAGCACGGCACCGCCATTGTGGTTTTAGCCGGTCTGATCAATGCATTGAAAATAGTCAATAAAAAAGCTGAAGAAATAAAAGTAGTAGTTAACGGTGCCGGCGCTGCTGGTTTAGCTATTAGTAAAATTTTACTAAATTATGGGGTTAAAAATCTAATAATTATTGATTCCAAGGGTACAATTTACAATGGTAGGGAAGATTTAAATTGGGCGAAAGAAGAAATTGCCAAGATAACTAATTTACAAAAAGTAACCGGACGTTTAGAGCAGGCCTTGGCTGGGGCTGATGTATTTATCGGTGTTTCCGGCCCTAATATTTTGAAACCAGAATGGATTAAATTCATGAATCCTGATCCGATTATCTTTGCCATGGCCAATCCGATGCCTGAAGTTGATCCGCAGGCTGCCAAAACAGTCGGCGCCAAGGTTGTGGCCACTGGCCGCAGTGATTATCCCAACCAAATAAATAATGCTTTAGTTTTCCCCGGTCTTTTTAGGGGCGTACTTGATGCCAGGGCAGTGCAAATTACAGAAGACATGAAACTGGCAGCTGCTTTAGCTTTGGCCGGATTAATATCCCCTCAAGAATTGTCTGCTGACTATATTATTCCCCAACTTTTTGATGAACGCGTAGTTTTGGCAGTTAGTGAAGCTGTAAAAAAAGCAATTTAAAATACGCTGAAATTTTAAAAGACGTTCCGCGACGCGGGACGTCTTTTTTTGATATTAGCGAGTTTGACAGACTTCGCGGATAAAGTCGTAGCAGATGCGATGGCCGCAAGGCAAGGTATTGACAATACGTTCAGCTAATTTGGGATTAGCTTTGACCTTGGTGACCAGATCGCCATTACTGGCCAATTTGATGGGCAGTACATCCGCAAAAGGTTCCTTGTTTTCCCGGGAGTCCATGCCTGCATCCCGAATGGCAGTCAATAGATCCAGAAGGATTGAATCCCAGCCTGACCAGACAAATTTTTCTTGACTCGAGCCGTTTGTCTCCACTTTGCGCACCACTTCCGCTTTTTTCGCTTTCCCTTTTTCCGCTTTGCTCATCACAATTCCTCCTTGAACGTAGTATGGAAAAATTTTAGCAAATAAAATCAGCAATGTCAAGGTTTCGGTCGTTCAAGTTATGAGAAAAGGGGAATACGGAGCTAAGCTCCGAAGCGTCGGAGCTTAGCTCCGTTAGCGAAAAAAATGCTATAATATAGGTATGCTAAAGGGGTTTAGACAAAATTTTTCCAAACAGCTTGGCACTTTAATATTTTTGGCAGCTCTGGCTTTTTTTATTGGCGTAATTTTTTTGCCGGCAGTCTATGTTTTAAGTTTTGTTGCCAAAGCCCGGGATATTTTTACGCCGGAAATAATAAATGCTGTGGCAGCGTCATTTATAATCAGTTTGATTGTTACTTTTATTGATTTGATTTTCGGCTTGCCTCTGGCCTGGATCATTACCAGGAGCAAATCAAAATTTATTAAGTTATTTGACAGCCTGATTGATTTGTCTTTGGTAATTCCGACGGCGGCTTTAGGCTTTTCCGTTTATTTATACTGGGGCAGTAAATACGGCCTGGCATATCTATTGGGTTTGGATACCGGCTTATTATCCAAAGGCCCGCTTCTGATTATTCTTTTACATGTTGTTTTTACTTTGCCCTATATGATCCGTTCCATTGGCGCCGCCATCAGTAAAATTGATTTATCTTATGAGCAGGCAGCCATTACTTTGGGAGCCAATCCCTTCACGATTTTTCGTACCATATTTTTACCCTTATTTAAAGACGGTATAATCGTCGGCTCCATTTTATCTTTTACCAGGAGCTTGTCTGAAACCGGCGCGACCATGATGGTGGCCGGCGTTTTTGTTTCCGCGCCGGTTTTGATTGTCAGTCTGAAACAATCCGGCCAAATCCCTCTGGCAGCCGGCGCCAGTATCATCATGATCTTAAGCGCTGTTATTATTTTATTTTTATCCAAATTACTACTGGGGCAAAAGGCCATTACTTTGGAAAAAGTCTATCCGCGCCTGGAAAAATCACTTTTAAAATTTAAATCATTGAGAAATTGGATTCTGGCTGTCTTTTTTATCTTTATTATCTTTTTGCCCACCATTTATCTGCTTATTTTCAATTTGGCCAATTTTAAAATTTTATTAAGCAGTCTTTTATTAAAAAGCATACTCATTTCCTTCGCCTTGGCCTTGGCCGCCACTTTTATTAATATATTTTTTGCCGCCCCGATCGCTTATTATATCAGCCGCAATAAATTCCGTCTGGGATTTTTTCTTGACAGCTTAAATGACGTGGTTTTATTGGTGCCGACCAGCGCCTTGGGTCTTTCTTTGGTTTTATTCTGGCGCAATTTTATCTCCCAGGAATATTTAATTTTACTCTTAACTCATCTGAGCTTCACCTTCCCTTTACTGGTAAAGCCTTTGACCATGGCCTTTAAAAATATACCGGCTACCCTGGAAGACGCTGCTTGTACTTTGGGCGCCAGTAAAAGCCGTGTGTTTATCAGTATTTTAGTGCCTTTAATTAAACCGGCATTGATTGCGGGTGCAATTATGGCTTTTATGCGCAGTCTCTCGGAAACAGGCGCGACATTGGCAGTCAGCGACAAGATTAAAACCATTCCCATTTTAATCGTGGATTTAGTCAATCAAAATAATTTAAATGAGGCTGGTTTTGTGGCCGCTGTCTTATTCGTAATTGCGTTAACCTTTTTGTTTATTTTAAAAACTAATAAATTCAGTAAAGAATAATTTAATAATATGCCTAAAATTAACATTGCTAATTTATCTAATATTTATCAGGGACAAAAAGGCGATAAAATTATTGCGCTTGATAAAGTCAACCTGACTATAAAAGATAAAATGTACAATACTTTGCTGGGTCCTTCAGGCTGCGGCAAAACCACATTATTAAGATGTATTGCCGGTTTGCTGAAGCCGACTTCAGGCCAGATAAAATTTGACAATAAAGATGTTACGGCTTTAATGACCGAAGACAGGGATATTGGTTTTGTTTTTCAGGATTTTGCCGCCTTCCCACACCTGGATGTCTGGCATAATGTCAGCTACGGGCCGGTGGTTAAAGGCTGGCCGGAAAAAAAGATTATTAAAACCACGGAAGAAAATTTAAAGCTGGTCGGGCTGGCAGAAAGAGCCAAGGCCATGCCCAATGAACTTTCCGGCGGTATGCGCCAGCGCCTGGGTTTGGCCAGAGCTTTGGCTACGCAATCCAAGCTTTTACTTTTAGATGAACCGCTATCAGCCCTGGATGCCAAGATCGGCACTTATTTAAGGTATGAGCTGCGCCGTATTGTCACCGAGCATGAGCTGACTGCCATTCACGTGACTCATAATCAGGATGAAGCCATGACAATTTCCGACAATATTATTTTGATGAAAAAGGGGCAGATTGTGCAGACGGGCGCTCCGGAAGAACTC
>JAPLYC010000029.1 GCA_026395755.1 Candidatus Parcubacteria bacterium
GACTGACAGCAAGGGACGCTATGCCTTTTTGGTGGGTAAAAATGTTTTTCAGATACTGGCTGAAAAAGACGGTTATCAGGCTAAGGAAATCAAGCCGATTGATCTGGCCACTACAGATGAAATCGTTAAACTGGATATTGCTTTGGCCAAACAAAAAGAAATTGGTATTATATCTACAAACAATGACCAACCTAATCAAAATCAAATCCAAGTATAAAATTTTAATGGCCCTTGGTGTCTTAGTTTTAATTTCACTCGCTAATACGCCACAAGTATTGGCGCAAACAGGCAGTGATGTTGAAAATTTGACTGCTTTTCGGCTGCTTCGGGAATTTTCTATTTTTTTAAATGTTATTTTGATTGTACTGGTGATTTTATTGGCACTAAGTCTGCACGAAGCTTTGAAATATTTGGGCAATCCCAATTCTCTTAAAAATAAACTGAAGTTGATTTTTTCTTTTTTGCATGAGGAACCGGCTCAGGTTTTTTCCCAGATGGCTAGCAAGGACCCTCGCGGTACTTACAAACTGCCTTTTGAAAAATACCGTCAGCTGCATCTTTTTTCTAAAAAAACATTTTTGCGCACCATGGGTTTGATCGTGCTCCAGGTCCTTCTGCTTGTGTTTATGATATACGGTTTAACTTTGCTCACCCACTATACCAAAGCGCAGGAAAACAATTTGCTGCAAAGCCATAATTTTTTACTGCAGTTAGAAAAATAAAAAAGGTCTCTCCGCTATGCGGGGGGATCTTTTAGGTTTAGGCTTGAAATTTGAAGTTAAATTTGGTATAGTTTGTGTATTCGGAAATCGTTATACGGTATCGGGAAACGTTTCGTTTCTCGTTAATCGTATAACGAAACGCCCAACGAAACCGAAAAACGTTAAACGATTAAAATATGTCAATCCTAACCAAAATCTTCGGTGACCCAAATAAGCGGGTGATCGATAAAATTCAGCCAATTGTCGGGCAAATCAATAGTTTGGAACCTGAAATTATTAAGCTGTCAGACGAGGAACTGAAAAATAAAACTAAAGAATTCAAGGAACGCCTGGCTCAGGGTAAGACTTTGGACGATATTTTGCCGGAAGCCTTTGCTGTTGTGCGTGAAGCTGCCAGGCGTGTTTTGGGTCAGCGTCATTTTGACGTTCAATTAATCGGTGGCGTTGTTTTACATCGCGGTCAGATTGCGGAAATGAGAACCGGTGAGGGTAAAACTTTGACTTCAACTTTGCCGATTTATTTGAATGCTTTGCAGGGCAAAGGCGTTCATGTAGTTACGGTCAATGATTATTTGGCCCGACGTGACTGCGCTTGGATGGGTCAGGTTTATAATTTTTTGGGGTTAACTATTAGCTGTATTCAAAATCAGCGAGTTACCTATATTTATGATTCCACAGTGAAAGCCGATAAAGCTGATAATGATCAGGATATTACTAGGATTTTTAAAGTTGACATGGATAATTTAAGACCGGTAGCTAGCCGCCGTGAAGCCTATGATTGCGATATTACTTACGGTACTAATAATGAATACGGCTTTGATTATTTGCGCGATAATATGGTTTCCAGCCTGGGTGAAATGACGCAACGCGATTTGCATTACGCGATTGTGGATGAGGTGGACAGTATTTTAATTGATGAGGCCCGGACGCCTTTGATTATTTCCGCGCCCGATGCCGATTCTACGGATAAATATTATAAATTCGCCAGCGTGGTAAAAAATCTTAAAGAAAATGAAGATTATAATATTGATGAAAAAATGAATACGGTTACTTTTTCCGAGGACGGTCAGGAACATATTGCCAGCTATCTGGGCTTTGACCCCTGGGTGAAAATGGATTATGAAACCACTTATCATCTGGAAGCGGCGATCAAGGCTATGACTTTGTATAAATATGATAAAGAATATGTGGTTAAAGACGGGGAAGTGATTATTGTTGATGAATTTACCGGGCGTTTAATGCCCGGCCGCCGTTATTCCGAGGGCCTACATCAGGCTCTGGAAGCCAAAGAGGGCCTAGTCATTCAAAAGGAAAGTAAAACCTTGGCCACCATTACTTTTCAGAATTTATTCCGCATGTATAAAAAATTGGCCGGTATGACAGGTACGGCTTTAACCGAAGCTGAAGAGTTTCACAAGATTTATAAACTGGAGGTGGTGGAGGTCCCGACTAATCGCACCATGATTCGTCATGACCTAAATGATTTAATTTATAAAAATGAGCAGGTGAAATTTGAAGCTGTGGTTGAGGAAGTTAAAAGGCGCCAGGCTTTGGGTCAGCCGGTTTTAATAGGTACTTCGTCAATTGAAAAAAATGAATATTTGGGCAATCTGCTGGCACGAAACGGCATTATTTATAATATGTTAAACGCCAAACAGCATGAAAAAGAAGCTGAATTCATTGCCCAGGCCGGCAAATCAGGTGCCGTAACTCTGGCCACGAATATGGCCGGTCGCGGTGTCGACATCATTTTAGGCGGCAATCCGCCTGATGCGGCTGAAGCTCAGAAGGTTAAAGACTTGGGTGGTTTGCATGTGATTGGCACTGAAAGACACGAGGCTCGGCGTATTGATAATCAGTTACGCGGACGCGCCGGACGTCAGGGCGATCCCGGTTCTTCGCAGTTTTTTGTTTCCTTGGAAGATGATTTGATGCGCATTTTTGGTTCAGACAGGATTAAAAAAGTAATGGAAACTTTCCAAATGCCCGATAATATTCCCATTCAAAACGGTTTTATTTCTAAATCATTGGAACAGGCGCAGCGTAAAGTAGAAGGCAATAATTTTGATATCCGCAAGCATCTGGTTGATTATGATGATGTTATTAATAAGCACAGAGAAGTAATTTACGCCAAAAGAAAAGAAGCCTTGGAAATCTCGGAAAACCTAAGGACTGATGTGCAGTTGCGGGCGCGTATTTTTGAAATGATTGAAGCGGAAATTGAGCAGGTAGTAATTTTTCATTGCGCCGGAGATAATGAACATCAGTGGAATATTAAAGAAATTTATGAGGTAGCCGCCACGATTTTCCGGATTGAAGACAAAGATAAAATAGAACTGCAGGAAATGAGAAAAATCGCGGGTAATGCCGAGGCTGATGCTCATGCCAGAACCAAGATCATTGATTATCTGATAAATTTGGCTCATAAGGCTTATGATCAGATAGAAGTGAGGATAAATAATCCCGACCTGATGAAAGCTATTGAAAAAAGCGTTTTACTTCATTCTATTGATTATTTTTGGATTTTTCATCTGGAAGCCATTAATCATCTGCGCACCGGCATTGGTTTGCGCAGTTATGCTCAGGTGGATCCTTTGATGGAATATAAAAGAGAAGCTTTCCGTTTATTTAACGAACTCTTAAATAATATTCAGAAACAGATAGTTTACAGTATTTTCAAAGTCGGCGTGGTTCAGGAAACCGCGCCTGACCTGATTGAACAGGGCAAGGAATTCTTCGGCCCGAAAAAGACCATGGACAAAGGGCAGAGCGTTTATGGCGATGAGGGTAACAGGACTCAACAAGTTGTGAAAAAAAGAGGGGACGTAGGCAGGAATGATCCCTGCCCTTGCGGTTCTGGGAAAAAGTATAAAAAGTGTTGTGGGGTTTAAATTATTAAAGATTATACCCTGCTTTAGCAGGCCACAGCCGTTATGGTCGGTGCCCACTAAAGTGGGGCATAAATTATGACTATAAAGGAATATATCAAAGAATATACTTCCGGCAATCGGATAAAGTTTAAACATATCATGGCAGAAGTTCATGAATTGCTGGTGGAAATATTTAAATTTAATAAAAAGGGGATATCTGAAGAATTTGAGGATGTTTTTCATTTTATTCAGTTATGGTTTTATTGGCGATTTGGCTTGAATGGGGAAATTTGGAAAATAACCAGGAATTCTGCAAATAAATTCATGGCCAGAAGATCAGTTTGGCGGAGAATTTATTTATTTGTCGACTTACCTGAGGATATTTCAAATTTTGTAGGTAATTATAATAAAGTAGAAAAGGTAATTAGGCATTTAAATAAATTTGGCATAAGTAAAGAAAAGGCCGAGGAAGCTTATAAAAAAATTATTTTAAACCAATAAAATTTATGGTCACTATCATTTTTGAACCACATTCTACAACTAAAGACAATGAAGCTCATTTATCGTCAGGGCATTTTGATATCGAGCTGTCAGAATTGGGGATTAAGCAGTCAAAAGAGTTAGGCGAGCGATATAAGGGACAGCAATTTGACGCAATTTTTTGCTCTGATTTGCAGCGGTCATATAAAACCGCGGAAATTGCCTTCGCTGATAGGAATTTTAAAATAATTAAAGATGCCCGTTTGCGTGAGTGCAATTATGGCGACTTAACCCAGCATCCCAGTACAGAAGTTGAACCTGCTAAAGCTGAACATATCACCGTGCCATTTCCCAATGGTGAAAGTTATGAACAATGCGACGCAAGAATGAAAAGTTTTCTTGATGATTTGAAAAAGAATTATGACGGCAAAAAGGCGATGATTATCGGGCATCGGGCGACACAATATGGTTTAGAACATGCGATTAACGGTATTCCAGCTAAAGATATTGTTACTGCGCCTTGGAAATGGCAGCCCGGCTGGGAATATAAATTAAAAGTCTAAAGTTTAAAGCTTAAAGTTTAAAGTTTTATGATCAAGAAAAACACGAAAATTATAATTGAAGATGAAAAGGGCAATGCTTCTGAATGGCTTGGCGGTTTGCCTTTATCAGTTGGTGAAATTATTCATTTGCATGCTGACAAAACTGGGACAGCAATTGACTACAAAGTTACGGACAAAACTGTCGATTGTTATTTGGAAGGCGAGGACCAAGTGGTGAATATAGTGTATAAATTAAGTAAAGTCTAAAATTTGTGATTTACTTTATCACCGGCAATAAAAATAAACTCGCAGAAGTGCAAACTGTTTTACCAGAGGTTGAGCAGTTGGACATTGATTTGCCGGAAATTCAGGAACTTGATGCCCAGAAAATAATTCAGGCGAAGTTGATTGAAGCCTTAAATCATCAGCAGGGTGAATTTATTGTTGAAGACACATCTTTGCATCTGGATTGTTTGAACGGCTTGCCCGGGCCTCTGATCAAATGGTTTTTACAAACTATCGGCAATCAGGGACTGGCGCAACTGGCTGAAAAATTGGGAAATGATAAGGCTGAGGCAGTTACCATGATTGGTTATGCCAAAAGTCAGAATGAGATGCAATTTTTTGAAGGCAGAATTAAAGGAAGAATAGTTAACCCCAGAGGAGAGACAAAATTTGGCTGGGATCCGATTTTTATACCTGAGGGTTATGACCAGACTTTCGCGGAACTTGGTGTTGAGAAAAAAAATATGATAAGTATGAGGAGAATAGCGTTAAATAAATTAAAGGAATTTTTAGCGGCTAATAAATAAAATGAAAACAAATTTTATTCTAAAAAATGATCGTTTTAGAAAAAATAGAGGAGGGCATTCGCGTTTTCTCCAGCTTTTTTGTGATAAATGCGGTTATAATCTCGCAATTTATCAAAAAGATGGCCCTGGTATACTCAAACGGCTTTATCTTGATCGTATAATATTCCCGAAAGAACTATCTGATGGTAAAAGTAAGAATTTAAAATGTAAAAATTGCAACACACTGCTAGGGATTCTAATTATTTATGAAAAAGAAAATAGATTGGCTTATCGTCTTTTCGCCGGAGCGATCGGTAAAAAAATTATAAAAGGTAAAATAAAAATCTAAATTTTAATAATATGGGGAAAAAAATAAGTAAAAATGTTAAAAATGTGCTGGCAATTCTGGGGGATGAGATTAGAGGTGATGTTAGTTCTGCTTATAGGAAATTGACTGCTGATTATAGAATGACCTGGATGTATAAAAGTAAGAATGGCGTGCTTTTTCCTAGAACCGGCAAGAATTTGAAAAAGGAAATGAAAGAAGTTTATGTTATTAAGGATCGTAAATATGATATTAAAAACATTGCGGAAGGTGATAATTTGGTTATGGTGGAAATGGTTGAAAGTTATCCAGACCCCAAAACGAAAAAAGTTTATAGAACGCCGATTGTTATTGTCCTGGAAATGAAGAATGGGAAAATCAGGCGAGGCAGACATTATTGCGACCCGGCGATATCGTATTTATATTTAAGTAAAAAACAGATTCAGGCTGGTTATAGATAAAATTTAAACATATGGACAATTGTATTTTTTGTAAGATCGTCAGCGGTGAAATTCCCTGCGCAAAAATTTGGGAGGACGAAAATTATTTGGCGTTTTTGGATATTAATCCCAACACCAAGGGCATGGCCTTAGTTATTACCAAGGAACATTTTGATTCTTATCTTTTTGATATGCCCGAAGATATGCAGGCCAAGTTCCTGACTGCTGCCAATAAGGTTTCCCGCATGCTGGAAAAGTATTTTAAAATTTCCCGTGTAGCCTTGGTGATGGAAGGCATGGGCATCAATCATGCGCATTTAAAGCTTTATCCATTGCACGGGGTGACTGATAAATTTGTGGAAATGTGGGCGTCTGAAAAGAAATTTTTTGATAAATATGAAGGCTATATTTCTACACAGTTAGGACCTCAGGCTGATATGGCTGAACTTAATAAGTTAGCCGAGGAAATACAATTATGATCAAACCCGGTAAATATCGCCATTACAAAGGCAAGGAATATCAGGTGATCGGTTTAGCCAAGCACAGTGAGACTTTGGAGGATTTTGTAGTTTATCAGGCTTTATATGGCGATGGGCAACTTTGGGTGCGGCCGTTAAAGATGTTTGATGAAAAGGTTGTGGTTGACGGGGTAGAAGTACCGCGGTTTGAATTTATCCACTAACCGTGGCTTTACGAAGCCTTGCTTCGTAAGTCAATAAAAAGTCACAAAAATGAAAACAAAAATCAGAAATATTCACCGCCCAATCCACATATTTGAACCAGGTGCCCAATATTTTATTACGTTCACAACATATCAAAAGAGGAAATCATTAAATACTGATGAAAAGAAAAATGTGGTTCGAGAAAGCATAATGAATGCGATTGAAAAACATGGTATAGTGTTAAATGCTTGGGTTATCCTGGATAATCATTTCCATTTGTTGATTTCCTCAATAAGCCCTGAAGCTATTCCGCAGTTTATAAAGTTTATCAACTCCAGAATCTCTGTGCTATTAAACAAAATGAATAATACACCTGGGGTAAAGAATTTTTATCAATATTGGGATAGGATAATACGAGACGAGCACGATTTTTATACTAAGATTAATTATATACATTTTAACCCAGTTCATCATAGATACTGTAAGGATCCGGCGGAATATGTTTTTTCATCTTATAAGGAATATCTTGAAAAATATGGGGTTGAATGGCTGAATGACTGCATAAATAATCATCCTTTGAATACCCATCGGTATTGAATTACACAGCAAGGCTGTGTCAAACCAGATAAACGGGTTTTTCGTTAAATATGGCTAATAACACAAGAAACAAAATCAATCGCGGCTGGCACTTTATTGCCCAAGTTGACTTGGGTGATTTGTTGACTTTGGCTGATGTCAGGAATACTTATTTGCAGAATTACATTGATAAAGGCTTTACAGATGTAAAATTCGAGACTGTAGGACAGAATAAATACAAGGTTTATTTGAAAAAAACAAGGTCATTAAGCAATTTGGATAAAAAGAGTCCAATATTTCAAGCCGCGATATTACCTATTAAAATTAAACTGCTTAAGCCACAGATTAAAGAGTTCCCGGATAAGAAAAAGGAAATTAATAATGAAATTGTTTTCTGGCAGATTGCTTTAAAAAATTATCAACAAAAAAGAAAGTTGTCCGAATGGGAAATGGGATTGCCCGATGAATTGCGTTTAAAATTACGCAATCGTAAATATTTACCATCTCAAGCCGAAGTTAATAGAATTCCTTACAAGCAAAGAGAATCCTATCAGGAGGAATTTTTTGACTATGAAATCTGGAATAGGGAATATATTAATGCTTTGGCGAAACAAATCGGCCATGATAAGGTTGTTTTGGAAGTCGGCGCCGGATCTGGACGTTTGAGTTACTTTTTAAGAAAAAAATTACCCAATAACCAAATTACCGCAATTGATATAAGTCTGAAAAATAAAGTCTCTGGAATTCCGTTGGTCAAAATGTCCATGAAACAAGCTCTGCAAAAGTATAGTCCTGATATTATTCTTTGTTCCTGGCCCGATGAATTTTTCTGGAAGGAAATTAAATATAACACTAGCGCCAGGAAGATAATTTTAATCGGCGACAGCGAGGATACGCCGTTAGCCAAGGAAGTTAAAGGCGAGTGGCAATGGCTGCCCATTAAAGGTTTTAAGGTTAAGGAATTTTTGGCAGCAAAAAAAGTCCAGACAAGCCGAGATAGTTTAGGCACAACATTAATTTATACAAATCGTTAATCGTATTACGGTTTCGGTTTACGTTACGTTATACGTCTGACGTAGATCGTAACGCCCAACGCTGACGATTAACGAATAACGAGATAAAATATGGCAATTATTAAAAAGAAAATTTGGCCAAAGTATTTTGACCTTGTTTCATCCGGTAAAAAGAAATTTGAACTTCGCGTTCATGATTTTGAGATTAATGAAGGCGACACTTTAATTCTGGAAGAGTGGGATCCTGAGACTAAGCAATATACTGGTCGTCAAATAGAAAAGAAAGCGGGGTATGTTCTAGCCTGCAAGTTGGATGATTTTGGACAGGAGGATTTAATTAAAGAACATGGCTTGATTGTCATTTCTCTCGAATAAATATTTATGAGACGCGATGTTTCTCTTTTAATTCCCTATAAAAAAGAAAACGGCGAGATTTTAGTTTTTTTAGAACGCCGGTCCAAAACCGCGACTCGCTTGGCTGATTGGTTCGGGTTTTGGGGCGGGGGAATCGAGTCGGGTGAAACTCCGGATCAGACTTTGACACGTGAAATGAAAGAGGAATTGAATTTTGAACCAGTGGGTTATAAACATTTCAAAGATTTTGAATTTGGTGTTTTAAAAAGTGCTAAATATATTTATATCTTAGAGGTTGACAAGACCTTTGAAACTAAGATAAAGTACCATGAAGCTCAATACGGTAAGTGGTTTAATCAGCAACAGATTGAAACTGAAAAATTGCTGATTGAAGACGATAAAACCGTTTTGAGAGAGTTCTTTAACTCAGTAACAGGAGAAAATATATGAAAACAAACTTACCGATTATTTTGGGTTCTCAGTCGCCATGGCGGCAGGGGATTATGCGCGAGCTGGGTTGGCAGTTTACAGTCATGACCGCGGATATTGATGAAAAACAAATTCGCGATGATACTCCGGAAAAAATGGTCGTGGCTATTGCCAAAGCTAAAGCAGCGGCGATTTTACCAAAAATTTCCGAACCTTCAATTTTGATTACAGCTGATCAGGTAGTGCGCTGTAACGGCGAAATCAGGGAAAAGCCGGTTGATGAAGACCAGGCAAGGGAATTTTTGGAAAGTTACAAGTTTTATTCGGCGGAAACTATCAGCTCGATAGTGGTAACTAATACGCAAACAGGCAAACAAGTCAGCGGTATTGATTTGGCTAAAATTTATTTTAAGCCACTTCCCAAACAAGTTATCGATGCCCTGATTGACAAAGGAGATGTTTTTAAATCTGCCGGAGGCTTCATTCATGAGGATTCATTGCTTAGCCAGTACATTGATCATCTCGAAGGAACCAGTGACAGCATTGATGGTTTGCCGCTTGCGTTACTGGAAAAACTCATAACCGAAGTTTCTTAAGGAGGAAACATGCCATCAGGATTGATTGAAGTTGATAACACACATTGGCGCTGCAATAATTGCGGTGAAACAGGCGACACTGAACTAAACGTTCCGGATCAGTGTCCTAACTGTCAAAGTAAGGATATTTGGGCTCCACTGATAAAAAAAGGCGGGCCTGACGATCATCTCGGCCTGGAGAAAAAATATTGAAAACCAAAACCTACCGGTAACGGTAGGTTTTATAATTAGAGATAATCTTGATTTTAAATGAAGTCACTGCGATAATTCGGCGCAGTATTTATTTTTTG
>JAPLYC010000036.1 GCA_026395755.1 Candidatus Parcubacteria bacterium
CCTTTGCGGCCGCCTAATTTTTGGATAATTATTCCCTGGCTAAAATCCGGCGCTTCAATAAATAAGCGTTCATACGGCGTCATTTTCTTGCCCTTAATTTCTTTATTAATTACTTGAGGTCGAGAAACTTGGAGTTCATAACCTTCGCGTCTTAAACGTTCAAGTAAAATAGCTAAATGTAATTCCCCGCGTCCGGAAACAATCCATTTGCCGTCAGGAGTGTCTTCCACACGCAAAGCCATGTCAGTTTCCAGTTCTTTGAATAAACGGGCTCTGATTTGTCGGGAAGTTGAAAATTTACCCTCTTTGCCGGCAAAGGGCGAATCATTAACCATAAAAGTCATTTTCACTGTTGGTTCGTCAATTTTAAGCAAAGGTAAAGCCTGAGGATTTTCAGGATCAGCAATGGTTTCACCAATGGTAATTTCCGGAATACCGGCAAAGGCGACTATATCACCGGCTGAAGCTTCAGCTATTTCTACCCTGCCTAAACCTACAAATGACATTAAGGACATTAAACGGTATTTTTTTTGCTGGCCGTCACGGTTAATATGCACGACATCCTGACCGGCTTTGATTTTACCGTTATGAATACTGCCGATGGCAATTCTGCCTTTAAAGTCATCGCCGATAATATTGGAAACTAGTATTTGCAACGGTTTATCAGGGTCAGCCACTGGTGCGGGAATATGTTCAACAATTGCTTCAAATACAGGTTCAATATCTTTCATGGCTTTCAAATTAGCGTCCAAACCGGCTAAACCGTGCTTAGCGACAGCGTAAAGTACGGGAAAATTAAGAGCCTGGTCATCTGCGCCCAGTTCAATAAATAATTCAAATGTTTTATTTAAAACATAATCCGGCCTGGCATCCGGTTTATCAATTTTATTAATTACCACAATAATCTTATGTCCCATGGCCAAGGCTTTCTTCAAAACAAAACGGGTCTGGGGCATGGGCCCTTCTTTGGCATCAACCAAAAGCAGACAGCCGTCAGCCATATTTAAAACGCGTTCCACTTCTCCGCCAAAATCTGCATGACCGGGAGTATCAATAATATTAATTTTAGTGCCGTGCCAGACAACCGAAGCGTTTTTAGAAAATATAGTAATACCTCGTTCTTTCTCCAAATCATTACTATCCATAATTAAATCAGCCTGATCAAATTCCTTGTTCAGGTGGGTCTTGGACTGACGCAGCAAAGCATCCACCAGCGTTGTTTTGCCGTGGTCTACGTGAGCGATAATGGCGATGTTTCTGATGTTCATATTTGTTGGATTTTGGGTTTTAGATTCTAGATTTTGGATTATTTTAAACACTAAAACCTAAAATCTAACATCTAAATAAAAAACCGCCGCAAGCAGCGTTACCTATTACCTAACTATACTCTAAAATTATAGTCCTGTCAACTCCCTATAACAATATCCATTATATTCAAATGCTTGATAATTTCAGGTGAAAAATCCTTAATCGCCTCATTATGAGTTTGATGGCCGATATATTCACAGATGCGTCTAGCCAAGGCCCGAAGCAGCAACTGGTCAAAATCTTTCAGGTCTTTACCCAGCTTTAATATGGACTTATCAGCGCCTTCATAGACCAAGGCGTCAATCATCATGACGGCAATAGCAAAGTCAGCCGGCCTGTAATAAAGGCTTAAATCTATAACCGCCGGTGCCAATTTTTCATCAAACAAAACATTACCGGTACCCATATCACCGTGAATCAGCTGATTGGGTAATTCATTTTTTCGAATGAATTTAAATATTTTTCTTAATGGTTCATTGGTCAATTTGAAATCAGGGATTGGTAATTCACCCCAGGCGATTCTATCAGCCACAGCCCAGACATCATTTCTCTCATCAAAAAATTCAGGCTTAGGAATATTTGCTAAAACCTTATGAAAATCTTTACTTGCCTGGATTACTCCAGAATAATTTCCCGGAATATGCTTACCTTTTAAAAAAGAATTTGCAGTCCAGCCATTAAAAACCCAATTTCCATCAGATGCTTGTATTGGTTTGGGAACGCGGAATTTATCACTTTTTAGGCTGTTATTAATTGTAGCTAGCCAACCTGCTTCTATTACATCATCTGTCGGCTTTAAAACCACATTAGCAACCAGATAAGAAGTGCCTTGTCCGCCATTAAGCAGAATTGGTACGCCTTTGAGATTAAAAGCTTGAAGAACCTCTTGAGGCGGCAAATTCATCTTCTGATTACGTTGTTCATGATTATTTTCCATAATTAGCCGGATAATATTTATTTAAAGGAAACTGTCTGCATTATTTTATCAAATTCCGCATTGATTTTATCAGGATTTTCCAGATCAGATGCTCCGGTGGAAAAATAAAATAATTTGCCGTTATAATAAACAATATAACTATAACCCATAATATAACCCTCACTGACATCAAGACTCCGTCCTTGTATTTTTGTGGTTTGTTTTAAACCAGATCGTCCGTCCAGCGAAATATTTTCATAATTAATAATTTTCGGACAACTATCGGTTTGGGAGCATAAAGTGCCGATATATTCCGCTTCCATTGTCTGAATAGCCGCGCTGGTTGGCTCAGAATCAACTGATCTGTTAAAAAAACTAATGACCGGAAAACTGCCCTCATTTATGGGGTTAATTGAGTCATTATCTTTAACCACATATAAAGCCGGTAATTGAATGGAAAATTCACCATGTTTAAAGGTAAGATCGTCTTTAATTGTCAGAAAATTATTGACACACCCGGTAAGTAATAGTGTCAGCGCCAATATAGCAGTCAAAATAAATTTCATAGTTTAGGGCTTAGAAATTAATAAGTAATTTTTCAATTTGGAAATCTGCCAGATCAAGACCGTATTGGCGGTTAAAATAATTACAAAAATCATAATCAAGGCATTGCCGCCCAAAAATATACCGCCCATGATGG
>JAPLYC010000108.1 GCA_026395755.1 Candidatus Parcubacteria bacterium
TAAGCCTAAATTTGTTCTGGCCGTAGAAGGACTGGTCAATTCACTTAAATTATTAGCTATGGCAAAATACTGATTTAACGGCTTTTTCACTTCCTGCCAGACAGTGCCGTCATATATATAGGTATTGGATACCACTGCTAACCCGGGGTGTTCATCTAAAACTATAGCCACATCACCCGTCTCCACCGGAGTAAGCGCATCTCTGGCTGCAATATCAGCAACGACATTAACATTAGTAATTGTAATTGCCGGTAATTGACCTGATGATATTTTGCCTAACCCATCCAGTGTCGCCAAACCGCCGGCCACACCGGCCTGCAGCGTAATTCTGGCATCAGCGCGGGAATCTACATCAGCCGGATCATAATATAAGTTGGTTGTGCCTTGCGTCAGACTGTCTGTGTCTGAATTTCCCAAGGCCGTGCCAACCGAAATCCAGGCGGTATTGCCGCTGGCATCAGTTTTTAAAATATAATTGTTTACCGCGCCGGAACTAAATTTCAAAGCGCCGTCAGCAGTCAAAGTGCCGCCCGTGGAAATATTTGTGCCAATTCTCGTGGCCGCCAAAACAGCAGACGGATTAGAGGCGATTTCTATTAGCAAAACCAGGATCAAAAATTTCAGTAAACCGCTGTTTGTATTCTTCATATTATTTCCGTTTATTAATAATATATTAATCTGTATTTAATAAAATTATCACGCCAAGACGGGATACCGCTTTGCGACATAAACTCAAGAACCTGCTTTTGTGCAAATATTCTTGATTATTATAACCTTATTTTATTAACTTAATTATAACACATTTTATCTAAGGTGTGTTAAATTACCTGTTTATAATTATTTGGCTAATTTTGGCTAATTATCATATTTAAAATGCCTGCTATTTAAAGAGTATTTTAATTCTTCCTCTGCAGATTATTGCCATCACTAATAAATTTAATGGTTCCTGATTGATCAGTCCTTAAAATCTCAATTTTTCTTTTTTGTAAATTATCCAGAGTGCGTAGGTGCGGATGACCAAAATCATTATTTTTGCCGACCATGATAATCGCGTATTGCGGCTTGACCGCGTCTAAAAATGCCTCCGTGGAGCTATACTTGCTGCCATGATGCCCGACTTTCAAAACCTGAGCTCTTAATTCAGTTTTGGCGCTGAGTAAATCGTTTTCCACGAGCTCTCCCGCGTCACCGGTTAATAAAAATGAATTATTTTTATAAAGCAGTTTAAGCACAATTGAAGAATTGTTTAAATCCTCGATTTTTTGCCGGGATAAATCTGTAAACGGATATAAAATTTTTAAAGTCAAATCCTGACCCAGCGTAATATCGCGCGACCCATTGGCATATTCAGTCGGGATTTGCTGATCCGCTATTTCTTTTACAAAGGCCAGATAATCCGGCGCCGTATGCGCGATACCGGTCATTAAAACTTTTTTTACGTTATAACGCCTTAAAACTTCGACTAAACCGGCCACATGGTCTGAATGAGGATGGGTTAAAATGACCAAATCAATTTTTTTATCAAAAAAAGCCAGATTCTTGCCCAGTTCGGATAATACTTTGGAGCTGGGGCCGCCGTCAATTAAAATATTCTGCTCGTATGGCGTTTTTATCAAAATAGCATCACCCTGACCCACATCCAAAAAGTCTACTTCCAATTTAGTGCGATCCTGCTGGGAATTAAGCGCAAAACCGATCAATAAAAAAACCAAGACCAGCAAACTGCCTAAAATTTT
>JAPLYC010000037.1 GCA_026395755.1 Candidatus Parcubacteria bacterium
TGATATTCTCATTTCTGGCGTTTAAGGGGAGCCCGTGGGGGCAAAGTAAACAGCCAATTGGCTGAAACGAGGGTCCTATGACCCAATCTCAACCCGGGGTGGTACTCATTTTTCCGAATCCGAAGCCACCCCGGCTTTTTTTATTTTACATCGTTATAATGTTATAATTGGTTTAATAAATAATTTTCAGCGAATTACTAATCTTTACGAATATACGAATAATAAAAAACTGGAAAATTTATATACATTACTTCCAATCTCTAATTCCTAATTCCAAATTCCTAATACCAAATTTATATGAAACTACATTTCTACGGCGGTGCCAAAGTCGTTACCGGCGCCAATTACCTAATCGAATGCGGCCAAACCAAACTTATGGTTGATTGCGGCCTATTTCAGGGCGCGCCCGAACTTCAGGAATTAAATTACCAACCATTTCCCTATGACCCGAAATCCGTTAATTTTGTTTTGATTACTCATTCACATCTGGATCATTGCGGCCGCTTGGCGCAATTGGTCAGGCATGGATTTCGCGGCCAAATTATCTGCACGCCTCCAACTCGGGACTTAATGGCCGTGGCGCTGGAAGATGCGGTGCGACTATTAGAGGAAGAAGCCAGGGAAAAAAATATGCCTCCCATGTATGAAGAGGCTGATTTGCAGCAAATGCTGAAATTAATCAAGGTTTATGAATATGAACAAAAAATAAAAATTAATAACAATGTCACTATCCAACTAAATGAAGCCGGCCATATCTTAGGCTCAACAATCTATGAAATCTGGCTGACTGAAAATGATAAAAAGCTTAAACTGGTCTTTACCGGCGACTTGGGCAATCCGCCGACTCCGCTTTTAAAACCGCCGGCAAAAATTACTGAGACTGATTATCTGATTATTGAATCGGCGTACGGCGACCGCAACCATGAGCCTAAAAAATTGAGGAAGGAAATATTGAGACAAGCTATTATTAAAGTAATTAGCCGCAAGGGCATTTTACTGATGCCGTCTTTTGCCATTGAGCGCACGCAGGAACTTTTATCCGAGCTTAATGACTTCGTGGAACATAAATTAATTCCGCCGGTCGCAATTTTTATTGACAGTCCCCTGGCCATAAAAATAACCGCGGTTTATAAAAAACATCAAAATTATTTCAATGAGAAAACCCGTTATATAATCGCCGGCGGAGATGACATTTTCAGTTTCCCGGGCTTAAAATTCACCATGACCCGCGATGAATCAAAACAGATTATAAAAACGCCCGCTCCCAAAATAATAATCGCGGGATCCGGCATGTCTACCGGCGGCCGTATCTTATACCATGAAAAAGAATATTTGGGTGACCCGAATAATTGTTTCCTGGTCATCGGCTTTCAGGTGGAAGGAACTTTGGGCAGAAAAATTTTGGACGGGACTCCGCTGGTTGAAATTTTAGGCACGATGGTAAAAAATAAAGCTGAAATTCAAGCTATCGGCGCTTACTCTGCCCATGCAGACCAGAGTCAACTCCTGAAATTTATCAATAATTTTAATAATGCTCCCAAAAATATTTTTATCGTCCAGGGTGAACAAATTGCGGCTGAGGCTTTGAAAAATTTGGTCAAACAAAAATCAGGCTTTAATGCCGAGGTTCCCGCATACGAACAGGAGTTTGAATTGTAGAGGTCCGGAATCCAATTCCCTTGTGTTATCCGGAAATTAGAGAATTGCTAGGAATGTCGCAAGGGAATTGAATTCCTAACGACTTTAACCAAATAAAAAAATAACCCCAAAAGGAGTTATTTTTTGTATCTTAAATTTTAAAAATAATTATTTTTGTTAGGGCCTGTCCGGCTGGTTTAGCTTGACGCTGACAAAAGATTTGTTCTTCATGCCAATGATTCTGACCATCTGGCGCAGAGCATCAATATTCCGACCCTGCTTACCGATCAAGGTGCCGATATCCTCAGGGGCAACATCAATAGTTAAAAGTACCCCTCGTTCATTTACCAGCCTATCGATTTTGACTTTTTTAGGCTGGTCAACCAGCATTTTAACTATTGTTTCTAAAAATTTCTTATCATTGTCCATAGGTTCTTTTATTAATAATTAGCCACAAAATCGCCCTAAAGAAGCTGAATGTAACTTATATCTAAATAATTATATTAAAACCTATATTTGTATTAAAGCACATTTTTAATTAATAAACAATTAAAACGGAAATTCGTTTTTGCACAGTTTTATTGGGTAAATATTCATGTTTTTCTGTTTTTGGTGTATAATAGATGCATAGACGTTTGTTGTGTTGTTCCTGTTGGTTACTCTACGAAATACGAATTAGTACGAATATACTAATGAAATGATTCGTATATTCGTAATTTATTAGTAATTCGTAGGATTTAAACATGAATCTATAGCTAACCAATGAATTTAATTAATAATGAAATAACCTAAAAAAACGTATGGCAAAAATGACAAAGTCACAAATGCTTGCTATCTTGGCTGAAAAAGCTGAGGTCAGTAAGAAACAAGCTGGCGCCTTTATTGATGCTTTGGTGGAATTGGCTTATGTAGAAGTCAAAAAATCAGGCGT
>JAPLYC010000104.1 GCA_026395755.1 Candidatus Parcubacteria bacterium
TAAGCTCTTTTTCTCTGGATCAAAGACAGGTCATAAGAAATTCTCGGATGTTGCTGCGCCTGGTAAAAGCTCTGAATATTATTGGCTCTTTGTTCTGCCTTGATTTCAACAGTGAGGGTGCGAATATCATTCTGATATTCTGTTTGCAGCCTTTTAACTTCCTGTTGCTTTTGAATCAGCTGAGTGCGCAAATCAGACAACTCTTTAACCTTCTTTTCCAGCCTTATTTCCTTACTGCTGAAATGAACCACTTGATTATATTTCGTCTTTACATAAGACTTATAATCAGCGAGTCCCAAAAAAATGTAGGCCAAAAGACCAGCAATCCCCATTATTACTAATCCGACATAAATATATGTTCTATCATTAGGGCGAGGCATTGCGAAAGATGGTCTTCTATGCTGTCTCACTACTAAAATACTACCTACAGCCATTACTAGGCCCAAAATTATCATCAAGACAAAAACCCAAAAGAAAAACACCGCCAACCAATGGCCAAATGTACCAAGAATCTCCATAATCCCCTCCTTTCTATCTAGAATATTTTTAAAAACAATAGCTTTAAACAAGCATAAACATTAAACCTCTTTTTGTCAATTAAAAAGCCCCAATCGCGATTGCGACTAGGGCTTGTTTTTTAGTTACCCGAATTGATCTGATTCCAAATCTGCTCCGGTGTTTGCATGGATTTGGGATCAACTTCAATGGCCAGTTCCCCTGCTTCAGGCAGATATTTGGAAATAATGGTGTTAATTTCCGTCACCAGTTTCTCCACCCGGTCGCTGCCCAAGGTTTTAACGATCTTCAAGTCATCAATTGCCTGACGTTCCAGGAATTCCAGCTCATAGGTGCCGTGCTGCAGTTTAATTTCTGTTTCCTGCAATTTGGCAATATAAGCTTTCTTTCTTTGGATAAGAGACAGGTCATAAGATATCCGCGGATGCTGCTGTGCCTGATAAAAAGTCTGAATTTTATTAGACTTTTGCTCAGACTTTATCTCGTTAATAAGTGAACGAATATCGTTTTGATATTCTGTTTGCAGCTTTCTGACTTCCTGTTGTTTCTGGATCAGCTGCTGGCGCAAATCCGACAATTCGCTCACTTTTTTTTCAAGCTTCACTTCTTTACTGCTGAAGTGAACGACTCGGTTAACCTTATGCTTTATGCCCTCTTTATAACCCGCCTCACCGGAAAGAGCATAAGCGATTAAACCGGTTACCAAAAATCCCCCTAAAAAAATAGAACCGATGGTAACGCCTTCGCGTATTTTATTTAAGAACGCAGCAATATAATAGATTATACTCACTGCCAAAAGAATAATCGCAGCGAGTAAAAAAATCCAAAAGAAACTGACAGCCAGCCAATGGGCGATTGAACCTAATGTTTCCATGATTTTCTCCTCTTTATCTGTAAAAAACCTTTAAAGAACCTATACTTTAAATCAGCATATACATTTAATCTCCTTTTGTCAATTAAAAAAGCCCCGGCCGCAAAAACGGCTGAGGCTTGAAGTTTAGCGCTGAATTTCCTGCCAAATTTGTTCGGGAGGTCTTCTTGATTCTGGATTTACATCAATAATCAATTTCCCGGCATCAGGCAAATATTCAGCAATGACATTATTAATCTTGGCAACAAGCGAATCGATATCTGCATCGTTGATTACATTAATCAGATCCAAGTCGTCCCGAACCTGACGATGTAAATAAATTAATTCGCTGCGGCCTAAGGTTATCCGAATCTCAGTTTCTTTCAGCTTGTCCAAATATGCCTCTTCCCGCCGAATAATCGAGAGGTCGTAAGCTATAGTCGGTATTTTTATAGCCTCTTCAAAGGTATTAATACCGTTAGCTTCTTCGTGCTCTCTAATTTCTTGTTTAAGGACAATCGTACGATTTTCATAGACCGTCCTTAAGTCGGAAATTTCATCCAACTTATCACTCAGCTTTGCTTGCAATACAAGAATGGCATTGTCCTTTTTTACCAGCTCAATTTGTCTCCGATAAGTGATGTGATAACCAATATTAATGAAGGTGCCAATCCAAAACACAAGCACAACAGATGCAAAGATGTATAAATTCCTGATGATACTGTTTTTTTCAGCGATAAGCCTTCTTCTTTCTAATTCTCCCCGCTTTCTTTCATTGATACCGAATGTAGCGCCGATCGCATTTTGGTAAAACTCGACTTTTTCAGCAACAAATCGGTAATAGAAGACAAAAGCGACGGTTAATATGCTTTCAAAAGCAAATATGCCCCACTCAAACCAGTAAAAATTTTTTATCCATCCCATAATTGCACCTCCATGGCTAAGGAGTTTTTATAAATACAAAAGAACTACTTCCAGCATAACCTTAGCATATTTTTATAAAATGTCAATTTAAAAAGCCCCGACCATAATGGCAGGGGCTTTTGGTTGTTAACCCTTAAGCATGAGCAATTTCTTTTTCTGCGGATCGCTCAAACTCTTATTGAGTCCCAAGCGCGCCACGAATTTGTCGAAATTGCCGGTTTCTTTCAGACAGATGCCGATTAGAAGTTCGGTCAGAACTTCGATTTCCGAGATTTCCATAAAGCGACCGTCGCCGCCTTCAGCCAAGGACTGGAAGAAGCGGTAAACCCGGTCTTTTTTATGGGTCGGACAAAAGACGCTGTAAATCTTCACGCCCTTTTGCTTGAGCCCGGAAAGTCGCCATGAGGGGGTTCATCGCCGATTACCACGACGGCTTTGGGAGCGTTCGGATCCCAGGTCAAGACATTGGCCTCATGCAGGCATTCTTCCATGCAGGTCAGAGCATCGTGCCCGCCACCGCCTTTTTCAATTTTGGCAATGTAAGCCTGAATTTCTTCCAGATTTGCCGTCAAAGGCGAGGCATAATAAATCTGGGAGTAATTGTCCTCATCGCCGTGATTGCGAAAAGCAAAAACGGCAAATTGCGCGTTCGGACTTTCCTTTTTGACTGCCGTGACGATTTCCTGAAGTTTCTTGCGCACGATGTCAAAATACTTGAACATGCTGCCGGTGATGTCAAACATGATCACCACCTGCAATGATACGCCGGCAGTAATCCCGGGCTCGTTAGCTTTGCTATGCAGTTTCAATTTATCACTGCCGGGCATAATATCATGGCGCTGTTTTTTCATGGCTGCCAAATTCGGAGCGCCGCTGGCCTTAACCAGTCCGACGCCCGGTTCTTTTTTCTGTATCTTATCGTCACCCATCAGTTCCTCCTTTACGCGATCTGCCGATCATACTCGGCCCGCTTTTTCGGATCAGACAAAACCGTGTAGGCTTCGTTGATTTCCTTAAAGCGCCGTTCCGCTTCCTGCCGCATATCATCAGCCAAATCCGCATAGCGGTCAGGATGATACTTTTTGGCCAAATCCCGATAAATCTTTTTAATCTCATCCTGGGGTATGTCTTTGGCAACTCCCAAGATATCATAAAAAGTCTTTTTCGGCGGAGGCGGATTATTGTAGCTCGGATTAGGGCCGTCGTCTGTATCAGCACCGGCATCATCAAAGGTCACAGCATCAGCCAAAGTCTGGGCCTGTTCGCGGATAGTCTCGATTCTCTCATTAATCTGGCTGAAGACCTCCTGCTGATCCAAGCTCAGGCTGATTATTTTCAGCTCCTGATAACATTCGCCAATGTATGTTTTGGCTTCCAAGGAGCGGTGTTTGGCCGCATTTTCCAAAGCTGCTTCCAGAATCTTTACCGTGTCTTCGATTTGCTTTAATATCGCCTTTTTGGCAGTTAAAGCCGGATCAGCCCTGTTCAGATTGTTCATAGCCTGATCAATGATACTGGCAAAGGCCACGGCCTTAGGGTCAACTGTGGATTTGCCATATTGACCAAATTCCAGAAAGCGCCGAAAATTGCGCAACAGAGTCATCAAAAAATCAAAAAGATTCTTTTTGGCCTTATATGTCCTGTCTTCCTTTTTCTCTTTTTTATTTGTCAATATGCGTAAAATCGCATAAAGATTATAAAGAAGAATCAAGACTATGACCAGCATAATGCCGTAAGCAATGATATTTCCAATCATCTTATCCTCCTTTGCTGTATCTGTAAGTGTTACCAATTGTCAAAATTCAATGATTAACACATTGTAGCTAAAATCAAAAAAAATATCAAGTGGCTTATGAAGTATAAAAAAACCGCCGATTTCTCAGCGGTTAAATTTAGGCTGCTAGTTCTAATTGCCTAAAATAATTACCTGCCATATTTTTTCTTCGCTCGGCATACCTGAGGTATCAAGCTCAATATTAAGAAGGTTATTATCGAATAATTCCTTCTTTTTATTTTCTTTATAATCATCCGGCAACTTACTCGGATGCAAATCCGCTATTGCCTGGTCTAATTTCTTACCAATCACTACCATTTTATTATAGTAAACAATGTAACGTTGGAGTTGCTGTAAATCCAATGCAATACGAGGCATCTTTTTTGCCTCTGCCAAAGACTTGATGTCACGCTCCTTGATTTCTTGCCTGATTTCATCGCGCAACTTGGCTATCTGCGTTAAATAATCCCGTTCAAGCATTGAAGTATTTAATTGTTGCGAACACAACTTAAAAACCAATTCGGAATGTTCCAATTCAGTGCTAAACATAGCAGCTGACTCGGCCATTATCTCTCGATTTTTCTTATTTTCTTGAGCTGTCATCACTTTTATGCCAACAAAATAGCTCGACGAGCCGATAGTTAATAATATCAAACCATAAACCCAATTCTCGCGTAGCCATTTAGTCATACTATCCTCCTTTTTGAATCAAAAAAATTTTCAAATTACTATGTCGGGTTAAATTTAACTAAAATTAAATAATTTGTCAAATAGTAGCTCCTGAAGTATTTAAAAACCGTCCCCCTCGTGCGGGGACGGTTGCCGATTTTGATTTGTTTACTAGTTGATCCTTTGCCAGATTTGTTCCGGAGATTCAAGCGAATTTTCATCGACTTGAATTACTAATTTCCCGGAGTCAGGCAAATATTTTTCTATGACCGTATTTATCTGACCGGCCAGCTGGTCAATCTGCTCCTTATCCATAACCTTGACCATTTTCAGGTCATCTTCCGACTGGCGGCGTAAAAACTCCAATTCCAGAGTGCCTGTCTGCAACCGCTGAGCCACTTCGTCCAGCTTGGTGATGTAGGCTTGCTTGCGCTGAATCAAAGACAGATCATAGCTGATGCGGGAATTTTGGCTGGCTTGCGCATAAGTGCTGATATTATATTTTCTTTTGTCCTGATGAATCTCTTTTTCCAGCGCTTTAATGCTGCGCTGATAATCAGCCTGCAAATTAGCCACCTCTGTTTGCTTTTGCGAAAGCCTGATATAGAGGTCGTTAAGTTCCTTAACCTTTTTTTCGATCTTGGCTTCCTGGCCAAATTGCCATTTTACAACTTTTTTACCGGTATCACATCTGGAAAATCCCAGAAAAATCGGCAAGGCTGTTCCGATAATCAAAAAGAACAGAAAGGCAATAACTTTTCCAGACCTTCCATATTCCTCTCCTCGACTATCTATAAAAGGTACAATAATAGAACAAAAAAGGCAGAAAGCTGCAATCAGCATTAAAACTACAAAAACGGCGATGTCTAACATTGGCCACCTCCTGAAATTTAAAGAATCATGAACGAATTGACTATAAATTACCAGATATATATATAAAAGTCAATAATAAAAGCCGCTCTTTCAAGCGACTTTCAAATAGTTTCTTCCTAAAATTAGACTTTAGACTTTGTACTTTAGCCTTATTTAGTCATTAACCGCCTCAAACTCCCAGCCTTCCCCTGCCAGCTTGATGCGGAACATTTCCACGCGCAGATCTGGAAATTTATCCAGCAGAGCTTTTTTAGCCTTGATCATATCCCCCACGACTTTGGCTTTTTCCGCCTCATCACCGGCAAACGCAGTTTTACCGCCATAAGCGCCGCAGTCTTCATGCTGGGTTAAAATGATATTCCTGACTCCGTGTTTCTCATAAGCCAAAGTAATCATGGCCATGACAAAATTTGACTCACAGGTACCAATAGCGTAATTGGCCAAATCCTTGCAGGAACCGGCAATTGACATAACATCAATATCTCCGGACACGCCTTTAGTTTTTTTCCATTCCTCAATGACTGACTGGAGCCGATAGTCCATGCAGTGAAGAATCAGATACTTACATCCGTGTGACATAATTTTAAATTATTATATTCTTTAATTTATTTAGAAAAGTCCTTTCCGTCAGACAGAAAGGACTTGGAATCATTAGATCCTATTTGTTCTTGATTGGAGTCTTGCTTGCAGGAGCCGTAACTTCTTTTGTCTCCTTGCCCCAGCTGTTATTGAGCTGATCAAACTCTTTCATGGTGACATAAATGGCGGTGATGATCAGCTTGGCAGGAGCCAAGACCTTTGCAATGTTTTGCTGCGCTATAGTCAGCATCTGCTGCTGTTCTTTCAGCTCAATGTCCGGGCTGGCAAACTTTGCGGATCCGCCGATCGCAGCACAATCTTCATGTGTTACCAGGACAATCTCTCCAAACTGGTGTGCGCCATGAAGCAATTTAATGTTTTGCAAATGGACTTCTCTTTCAGGATAAGTCATTTTCCAGGCTATGGCCGGAACAACACCGGGACTGATTAACCGGTCTATTTCCATAGGGCGCCATTTTCTGTCCCGGATATATCTATCCATCCAGACTACCAGCCGAGGATCCGAACAACACACGACTAAAACCTTACTTTGCGACATCTGTTCCTCCTTCCTTGTTTTATCTTCTGATTCAATAGCTTATCAAAAATATATAAATTGTCAAGTTTTAGGTATTGAGTAAATTTCGGTATTTCCTTATTCGACGAATTTCTAGCTTTTCCTTTTACGCGCAACTTTCAAACGGGCAAATTCTCTTTGGATTTTTGTCGCCAAGACTGCAAATTCCTCAGCATCATAACGTTTCTCCTTTTGCAGTGCCAGCGCCCTTTGACGGGCTTCTTCAGCCCGTTCTTCATTGATTTCCTCTGCCAACTCGGCCGAATCGGCTAATATCGTCACCTTATCATGTAAAACTTCAATGAAGCCTCCGGCAACCGCCATAAGATTCTCTTCTTTATCCTTAACTATTTTCAATTCTCCGGGAACCAAAACAGCCAGCAGAGGAATATGCTCCGGCAAAACCGTAATCTCACCTTCCCTGGTTGGAATGGTCACCTGATCAATTTGGTCATTGTAAACTTCTCGTTCTGGTGTAGTTATCTTAAATTGTAGTTTCTTGTCAGACATAAGTTTATAATTAGTAAGTCGTATAAAGGCTACGATGCCCGTTTCGTAAAACGGTTATGTTAAGCGTATATCCAATTCTTTACCGATAGACGCCTAACGATACGGGCTTCGTTACCGTATAACGCTTCGCCTTACTTATTTTACTTCCTCTATCCCGCCCTTCATATAGAATGACTGTTCGGATTTATCATCATGCTTACCATCCAATATTCCCTTAAACCCTTTAATCGTATCTTCCAAACTAACATATTTACCCGGAGTACCTGTAAAGGTTTCCGCCACGAAAAAAGGCTGAGATAAAAATCTTTGAATTTTACGAGCGCGGGAAACAGTAATTTTGTCTTCATCAGATAATTCTTCCATACCCAAAATAGCAATAATATCCTGTAAATCCTTATAACGCTGCAAAACTTTCTGCACTCCGGAGGCAACGGCATAATGTTCCTCTCCTACCACGTTGGGATCCAAAATAGTGGAAGTGGAATCCAAGGGATCAACAGCCGGATAGATGCCAAGTTCGGTTAAAGAACGGGACAAAACCACAGTTGAATCCAAATGACCAAAAGTAGTGGCAGGTGCCGGATCAGTCAAATCATCAGCCGGGACATAAACTGCCTGAATAGAGGTAATGGAACCTTTATTGGTGGAGGTAATTCTTTCCTGTAATTCACCCATTTCAGTGGCTAAAGTCGGCTGATAACCAGCTGCTGAGGGAATACGTCCCAACAAAGCAGAAACTTCAGAACCAGCCTGCGTAAAACGGAAAATATTATCCACGAAGAAAAGCACGTCCTGGTTCATTTCATCGCGGAAATATTCAGCAATAGATAAGCCGGTCAAAGCTACACGCAAACGAGATCCTGGCGGTTCATTCATCTGACCGAATACCAGTGAAGTCTTTGCCAAAACGCCTGAGCCTTTCATATCTGTATATAAGTCATTACCTTCACGGGAACGCTCACCTACACCTGCAAAAACAGAATAGCCGCCATGTTCCTTGGCAATGTTACGAATCAATTCCATGATAACTACGGTTTTACCTACACCGGCGCCTCCAAACATACCAACTTTACCGCCTTTAACAATCGGACAGATTAAATCAATGACTTTGATGCCGGTTTCCAAAATTTCCGCTTTAGTTGACTGGTCTTTAAATTCAGGAGCAGGCCTGTGAATCGGATAAACCTTTTTGGATTCAATTGGTTTACCTTCATCCAGAGGTTCACCCAAAACATT
>JAPLYC010000009.1 GCA_026395755.1 Candidatus Parcubacteria bacterium
AATCATTTCTCGGTTTTGAAAGTCGCCGAAGCAAATGCTTGGACGGAAATTGGTCTTTTAACTATAGGAGGAAATAATGGTTAGAATATATTTGGAAGAAGAATATGGTTATCGGGAGTTTCTCTGGGAATATCCCGGAACCGAAGAAGAATTAATCAAGTGGTTTCAGAGTTTAAAAGATAATCCTTGCGGAGAATGTATCTGCTTTTGGAATCCGTCCCATGCGGTCAGGGAAATGGGAATGGGAGAAGTCTGGGAAGTCGCCAATATTCCAGAAGAAGTTATGAACCGCATGAAAGAAACTGACTGGCAATTTGAGGTAAGATTAATGGAAGAAACATTATACAATCTTGATCACCATATTCACATGCACATGGCTGAAGATACTTTTTTGGAGGTGCGCTCTAAAGAAATATATATTCCATTTGATCCATCAGCTTGTGAGGATGAAGATGATCTTATTGACTCTGAGGGGATTTAATCCCCTTTTTTCAAAGCCTATAAATATATTTGCGGGTTTTGAAAGTCGCCAAAGCAAAGTGCTTGGGCGGAACAAGTTCTTTAAAGAAAGGATTATATAATGAAATTCAAAGATCTTTTACCCGGTGATCAGTTTGTTTTGATGAGCCTCGCCGACGGCGAATGGAGATGAGACGCAATAGCGTCAGCAACTATGGCAACTTGGAGTTTGTCAGCGATATGACTGATGTGCAAAGAATCTTAAATCCCCTGAAGTTCAGGGAGTAAATTTTAAAAAGCCCGGTACCGGATGGTACGGGGCTTTAATATATTATTTGTAGCAATTATTCATATAGTACGACAAAGTCACTCACATCTGAAAAATCCCCTTGCTCTGGCGTATGTATAGTGATACTTACATAGCCATACTTATAATCTACGGCTGGATTTACGCTAAGCTCTTCCTTGGGAATACGAATTTTTGGCGTAAAGCTTCCTGAAATTATTTGATCTTGAGAGTAATGAGCTGAAAAGACTAATCTCCCTTCTTTCCAAGGAAATGTACTCATATCCTTGGTAAAAACTTTAACATCAGCTGAAATAGGAAGTTGTTCAGTGCTATTGTCTGTTATAATTCCTCCGGTGCTATCAAGATAAACAATTTCAACATTTGGGCCATCTTTTTCAGCATCAGCATCCCAATTTTCCCATACTCCGCCACTTACTCTAATTGTAGCTAATCCTGGTATTTTTGATGCAGTTGTTTGAGTTGGTGGGGTAGAAACTGGGTCAGATTTTGGCAAAGGAGTTGGAGTAGTCTCTGAACTAGAAGCGGTATTATTAAAACTTTCATTAACATTGATTAATGACAAATCTTTATTGGTAATGCCAAGCCCCAGAAAACGCATTATTCCATAGGCGGCTTCTCCATCTTTCATATAAATTCTTCGGCAAGTTTTAGGATAGATATACCAGGCTTCGCCGTGTTGTTGTACTTGAAGCAATATTTTTCCTTTTAACCTATTGGTAGTGGTATTATTTAAGCAAATAGAAGAAGATGAATTCATTTCGCTTGTTGATGACACCGATGGTATTTTTGCTAAATCAGCATCAGTAATTCCTAAACCGAAATTACGCATCATTTGATATGCTACAGCTCCATCTTTCATATAGTAACGCATATTATCAGTTGGGTTGATATACCACGCTTCTCCATTAGCTTCAACTTGCAATAAAATTGTGCCATTTAATCTTTGGGCTAATGTTGCGGCTGAAGCAAATGTTGTAATGCCCAGTACTCCGATAACTGCAATTAATAAAATTTTTTTAAACATATTTTTCCCTTTCGTTCGCAATAAGTAATTGTGAATTTATTTTAAGTAGTTATAAACAAGAAAGGCCTTCTGTCGGCGGCGTCCCTTTCGAACCACTCTACACCCTTTCGGGTATAGACCACATACATAGTACCGACCCGAAGGCCGTCTTTATGTTTGTGGATTTTGTGCTATACCGAAAATATTGCTATTTAGGGGTTAGGTCGCTAATTGTTTAATTATTTTTATTATATAATGTTTAATTGATTTGTGCCAGTCTTGCTAATTACGCAATTAAAACCTGCGCCGGATGGTGCAGGTTTTATGATACAGGTTCAATTTTTTTGTTCTCCGCCAAATAACTTTTGGCTGTAGTACATTCATAGCGGTGCTCGCAGCTAAAGCCGCAGATCAGTTCCTGCATGATCCAGCCGAATTTGGCAATAAAGTCATCTTTGCCTTCTTCGGGATCAGCAATGTGCTGGAACCATTTGTGCTCATCAAGATGCCGATTGAGGATTTCCTCGATTGCCAGTTCCAGAACATCTTTGGGCACGGGGTCGCTTTGGCACATCTGTCCGGCATTTTACAACCTCCTTTACTAATATGGGAGATTCACCGGCTGGCGGTCAAATTTAAGTACTGGGTAGATTATAAGCCTCTGTTTTTTATTTGTCAAAAAGAAAAACCCCAAGACTAATCTTGGGGTTGGGCAATTTTTTGCTCCGGGTTTTCCCAGTTTAAAAATTCATGCGGCGTTTGCGCATCAATCTTTTCGGCCTGGGAAAATAAGACTTTGGCAATCAGTGCGCTTATATAGTTGCTGAATTCCAAGGCTTCAGCCAGTGATTTGTGAATGGAAACAACCATATAACGATGATCACCAAATTCAAAAATATCCAAACCCTTAGGGGTTTTCTTTTCCCATGGTCGGCAAAGTAAAAAACGAATTCCGCCTTCTTCTTTAGCCATTTTTATTCACCCTCCTATTAGTTATAAAAAGTCTGTTGTGTAGTATATAGTAAAATTTTTCTTCTGTAAATAGAAAGCCCCTCTGCATGGCAGAGAGGCTTTGAAGTTTTAAATTTTTTGTACGGCAAAGATGCTTTGATACTTTATAATCAGCAAAATGCCGATAGTCAGAGTGGTTACTCCCAGAATCTGCAGTCCGAGCGGTAGGCCGATGTTATTAAGTAACCAGGAAAAAATAAAGAGAAAAATCGCATCGCTAAGTCCCCGCACTGTTGATCTGATAGAAAAGACCGTGGCGCGGTTTTGCGAATCCAGGTAGTCATGCAGAAAATGGTCAGTAAATGGTTCAATATAGCCGCGCACTATATTTTGAATCAGAACCAGCAAGACCATCCAGATGTTGACAATGCTGCCCATGAGCAAAATCGGTAAAGCGATAAGGCTGATCATGGCAATAATACTTGCTCGGCTCCCCAGTTTTTTTGCCAGCCAGCTTGCCCAAAAACTTCCTGCTGCGGCAATTAAGCCCATGAAGAAAAACAGCCAGCCAAAGTAGCGAAGCGGCAGATTAACCATCTCGAAGTAGGGGTTGTAGGTGAAGAACCAAATTTTTGAGGCTGTGCCGATCAAAACCGTGAAAGAGATCAGCCACTTTACTTTTTTGTGGTTGGCCACAAAGAGTACACTTAGCTTCATCAGGTCCCAATGTTTTTTTAGGTTAAATTTTTCTGTTTGGGACAAAGGAGGTTCTGTAAAAAACACGCTTGTTATTAAGCTGATGGAGAAAGATGCCAGCGCCAGATAAATTGGCAGGCGGATATTTATTTTCGCCAAATAGCCGGAAGCTAAATTGCTGACAGCGCAAAGCGCCAATAGTCCTGAAGTGGCGCGACCTTTGATTTTTTTAAAATCCTGATTTTCCCGGTCCAGAAATTTTAAAGTGTCATAGAGTAAAGAAGTATCAGCACCGTGAATCAGGGAAATGCCGGCAAAGCACAGGATATTGGAAATCCAGATGTGAAGCGGATTAGTTGCCAGCGCAAAAATGATCAGGCAGCTTAGCTCCAGGGCTAAGCCCCAAAAAATGGTTTTTTTGCGGCCCAAAAGGTCAGCCAAAGAACCGGCCGGAATTTCCAAGAAAATCATGACAAAGACACAGACAGATTCCATGAAAAAAATATCTGCCAGGCTCATGCCTGAGACTTTTTGGATGAAGGTAATCAGAATTGCCCCCCAAAATAAGGGCTCTCTGAAAGCTTCAAAGACATAAAACAGTTTAAGATTCCTCTCTGCTTGTTTTTGATTCATAACCATCTCCCTTCGCAATTAATTGTTAAAGGACTAGACTAAATCAAGGCACAAAAAATCCCCGACTGTCTAGCCGAGGGAGGGGTTAAATTGAGGATTTGGGAATCAGGAATTAGATATAGGAGGAGTATTTACAGAAAACAATTTAAACACTGCCACGACTAGGCAAAATGAAGCAAAGCCAGAATAGGTCGGAACCATATTGGCTTGCCAGATGGCAATGTGTTTTAATTGTCTGTTCATAAGTGATTGGTTATTTAGGTAATACTATACTTTACCATAATTATTTAAGAATGTCAAGTTGAACACTCTCTATATTTATTAGGACGTATTTGCTCGCATTTTGTTACTTTGCGATCAGCGGATTTTATGGTAAAATTAAGCTATAAAAATATGATTTAGCTATTAGTATATCGCTCATAGCTAGTTGTTTAATTTTATAAAATATTATGCCAAGAATTTTTAAAAACGGTCAGGTTAGAGCCGGGAAAAGACAGCAACGATTAGGTCTAAAGAAAATGGATATTCATCCGGAAACCAAGCGTTGGATTCTCATCGTTTTTTTATTCGCTTTTGCGTTTATCAGCTTGCTGAGCCTTGTTAATATGGCCGGCAAAGTCGGCCTGGAAATTGACAGGATATTGTCATTATTTTTAGGCTGGGCCAAATACGTCTTCCCTGTTATTTTATTTGTCTGGGATTATGCGCTGCTTAACAAAAAATATCATATTAAAACCATAAGTTATATCGGTTTATTTTTCTTTATTTTAAGTTTAACCACTTTATTGCATTTGGCAATCCCCTTGGAACAGGCAGAAATGGTCATGGAGCTTGGTAACGGCGGCGGTTTTATCGGCTGGTTTTTAAGCGTTAACATTAAAGGTATTATGGGCTTATGGGCTAGCTTTATTGCCGTGGGTTCAATTTTTATAATTTCAATTTTATTGATTTTAAATACGTCCATTGAAGATTTAAAGGAATCCAGGACTATTTTAGGCAGAATACTTCAGCGCCTTCAGATCTGGTATTATAATTGGAAATTAAAACTGGCTAAAAGGCCGGAAGAGGAGGAAGAGGAATTTGTTGAAGACTCCTCCGCCAAATCTACGGAGGCTGAAGATAAAGAGGCAGAAGTAGCTTTTGCGGCTAAAAAAATTGATAGTAAAGATGCCGGTAAGCCGGCACAGGAAGAAATTAAATTAGATCAGCCCAAAATTAAGCGTACTTATCGCAAAATTGATTTACCCTTAGATTTGCTGGAAAGTAAAATAGGGAAACCTTCTGCCGGCAATATTGCGCAGAATAAATTAATTATTCAAAAGACCTTGGAAAGTTTCGGTATTCCCGTGGAAATGGGAGAAATTGCAGTTGGCCCCACAGTTACTCAATATACCTTAAAACCAGCCGAAGGCATTAAACTTTCCAGAATCACTGCCTTGCATGATGATTTGGCTTTGGCTTTGGCGGCTCATCCCTTGAGAATTGAAGCTCCTATCCCCGGTAAAGCCTTGGTTGGCATTGAAGTGCCGAATCAGTCGGTGGCCATTGTTCATTTGCGCGAACTTTTGGATTCGCCGGAATTCAAGCATCGTAAATCGCCTTTAACTATTCCAATTGGCCGCGACGTAGCCGGTAATACCTGGATTGGCGATTTGCATAAGATGCCCCATTTATTGGTTGCGGGACAAACAGGTTCCGGAAAATCCGTGGCTTTGCACTCTGTCATTGTCAGTTTACTATATCAAAACGGACCTGATATGTTGAAACTAATTTTAATCGATCCTAAGCGCGTGGAAATGCCTTTGTATAATGATATCCCTCATTTATTGACACCGGTAATTACTGATATGAAAAAAACAGTCAATTCTTTGAAATGGCTGATTGCGGAAATGGACCGCCGCTATATTTTTCTGGAAAAGTTTGGCAAACGCAATATTAATGATTACAATACAGTCGCTAAGGAAAAAATGTCCTATATTGTTTTCGTGGTAGATGAAATGGCTGATTTGATGTCGTCCATGGGCCATGAAGTTGAAGGTTTAATTATCCGCTTGGCACAGATGTCACGCGCAGTCGGCATTCATCTGATTTTAGCAACCCAAAGGCCGTCTGTTGAAGTTATTACCGGCTTAATCAAAGCCAATATTCCGGCCAGAATTGCCTTTGCCGTATCTTCAATCACAGATTCCCGTACTATTTTGGATTATGGCGGCGCGGAAAAATTAATCGGCCGCGGTGACATGCTTTATACCAGCGCTGAAATTTCCAAGCCCAAACGCTTGCAAGGTGCCTTTTTATCCGACGAGGAAATTAATAAAGTTGTTAATTACCTGAAACAAAGCGGTGAAAAGCCCGAATATGAGCAAGGTGTGGTAGAAAAGCAAAAATCAACTAATGGCGATGGCAGTATTGATTTTTCCGATCCTGACCAGGGAGATGAGCTTTTTGAGGACGCCAAGGAAGTTGTATTACAAGCCGGCAAAGCCTCAACTTCATTTTTACAGCGCCGCTTAAAAGTCGGTTATGCCCGCGCCGCGCGCCTGATGGATTTGATGGAAGAAGCAGGTATCGTTGGCCCGGGTGACGGCGCCAAGCCAAGGGAAATATTAATTACCGAAAAGGAAGTGGATGAAAATGAAGGCCAGCTTGAAAGCGGGGTAGTTTCGGCTGATGATGAAGTGATTGAAACAAAAGAGTCTGAGGATGAAGAAGATGTTGATAGCGAGGAGGAAGCAAGAGAGATTGAAAGAAACAACGAATAATTTTAATATAATTAAAGCTACTAATGCTACGAATAGGCTACTAATCTACTAATAACGTCGGGTAGTAGCAAATTAGTAGATTAGTAATTGATTAGTTAATTAGTAGCCTATGAAGGACGAAACACTCGGCCAAGTATTCAAAAGATACCGGGAATCAGAGGGTCTTAAAATTGCTCAGGTAGAAAAGGATATTAAAATAAGCCATCGCATGATTGAGGCGCTGGAAGCCGATGATTACCGCGCTTTGCCCGATGAAATCTACGTGAAAAATATTATTAAGACTTATGGACGTTATTTATCATTGGATTACAATAAATTGCTGGCATTATTTGATTCAGTCCAGGTTCAAAAAAATTCTAATTTGCCAGAGGTAAAAACTAAACCGATTAGGGTTATTTTAACGCCCCAGCGGGTAAGAAATGTAATTATTGGATTGGCTGTATTAATGTTAGTAGTTTATTTAGGTTGGCAATTGAATAATATTTTTCAGCCGCCGCAATTATCCGTGTATTCTCCTGAAAATAATTTGGCAACTGACAAAAATTACATTGAAATAACAGGTAAAACCGAAAAAGAAGCGCGGGTATATATCAATGAAAAGGAAGTGTTTTTAGATGTTAACGGTGAATTCAAGGCCACCTTGGATTTGCAAAAAGGCATGAATTTGATTAAAATATCAGCAGCGAAGAAAAGGTCTAAGGAAAATGTGGTTTATCGGGAGATATTGGTTCAATGAAGGCCCTGCCTTCGCTCTGCGGAGCTACGGCCGGCAGGCGAAGTATGAAGTCCGAAGTTTTTATTAGGACTTAGGCCTTTAGACTTCGTACTTAAAAACAAATTAATTATAACTAAGAATAAATGTAAAACTATGGTCAAACGAACAGATGGGGGGGAAGACAATGAAAAAGCCAAGGCAACTGAAATTGCCATTGCGCAGATTAAAGAAAGATTTGGCGATGGAGCTATTATGAAGTTTGGCGAGGCCAAAGCCATGCAAGTGGACTCAGTACCCACCGGATGTTTATCATTAGATATTGCATTGGGAGTGGGTGGCATACCCAGAGGGAGGATAATAGAGATTTTCGGACCGGAAGCTTCCGGCAAAACCACTTTAGCCCAGCACATTGTGTCTGAAGTGCAAAAACTGGGAGGCATTGCCGCTTTTGTGGACGCGGAGCATGCTTTGGATCCGGAATATGCCCAAAAAATTGGGGTGAATATTAATGACTTATTTATTTCCCAGCCTGATACCGGAGAACAAGCGCTAGATATCGTGGAAACTTTGGTCAGATCAAACGGTGTTGATGTGATCGTGGTTGATTCCGTGGCAGCTTTGACGCCCAAGGCGGAAATTGAAGGTGAAATGGGCGAACATCATATGGCGTTACAGGCGCGTTTAATGAGTCAGGCTTTAAGAAAGCTGGCCGGCATTATCAGTAAATCTCATACTATCGTAATTTTCATTAATCAGATTCGGCATAAAATCGGCGTATTTTTCGGCAATCCGGAAACTACGACCGGCGGCAATGCTTTGAAATTTTATGCTTCAGTCAGAATCGAAGTGCGCCGCGCCGCTCAGATCAAACAGGGCGAAAAATTTATCGGCAATCGCGTTAAAGCCAAAATTGTAAAAAATAAAGTGGCTGCGCCGTTTCGTTTCTGCGAATTTGATATTATGTACAATGAGGGCATTTCCATTAGTGGTGATGTTTTGGATACCGGTACTGAATATGGCGTAATTAAAAAATCCGGCAACTCTTATGTTTATCCCGATAAAAAAGAAGGTGACATCAAGCTGGGAGTGGGTCGGGAAAATGCCAAACAGTTTTTAAAGGATAATCAGAAAATTTTAAAGACGATAAAAAAGGAAGTGTTTGAACTGGTTGAACAGAAAGAAGCTGAAAGTAATAAGTAATTAGTTAAAGTAAATATTGGTAAAATTCGCTCGATTAATGTCGGGCGAATTTGTTACGAGCTAAATTTTGCTATGAGTTGGATTTATGAAAAATGGACAGTTGATTCAGAGTATAGCGGCCCAATTGAGTGCAGCCGATTTTTGGGTCGCTGGCAAATCTGCGCCGGTGGCTGTTTTCAAACAGCTAATTACACCATTAATATGTGGCGCAAAGTTTTAAAGCGTCTGTCCAAAATTCATGTTAAACAGGTTTTAATTTTAGGGCTGGGCGCCGGCGGCAATATTAAACAGTTATACAAAAAATTTCCCAAATGCCAGATTACTGCCATTGAATTGGATCCGGCCATGGTCAATATAAGCCAGCGGACTTTTTTAAGGCAAGTTAAACGTCAGCCAAGAATTATTACTGGTGATGCCGTTAAAGCAGTGGAAAATTTACAGGAAAAGTTTGATATAATTCTGGTTGATTTATTTTTGGGTAAAAAACCAGCCCAAATTTTATTGGCGGATCAGTTTTTGAGTAGCTTACATGGTTTGCTTAAGCCCGAAGGCTATTTGTTGCTGAATGCTTATGAACATCCGGAAATTTTTGATACTTTTAATAAATTCTTTTCCCAATTTAGTAAAATTAAATATCTATATAACAGCCTGGCCATTTACCGTCATTTTGGTTTGGGTCAATATGGCGATCCCCTGCCCAATGATTATGTTCAATACAAGAGCAGTAAGGACTACTGGTTGCGTGAATGCCAAAATAGCATCAAGCGTTTTGTCGGTAATGATCAGATCTGCGGTGTGGCCTGGCATCACGGGCCGTTCTATCTGGAAAGTTACCAGGGGGATATTGAACCGGTTATTAAGCCGGCAGAACATACGCGCATGATTATTTGGCAGCCGCTTACTAATTTAGCCAAACCCAAAGGCTGGCATAAATCAAGGATAATGATGAATGACCGTAAAACCGGCTATGCGCCGATCGGTCCCGCTGATTCCTATTGGAAAATTTGGAACAGTAATGTTCAAAGACAGCGGGCTAAATTTTTAAAAAATAATGAGTATGATCTTTTCGAAGGTACAGCTGAAGAATTTATCCCGGCATTTTTTAAAGTTAAAAATAAAAATTTTTTTGGCCTCAAAACATTATATGTTCATTTATTACAAAGTGAATTAAAAAGGCACAGTAAATTTGTACACTGCTTACTGGCACGCAACAAAGAATCAAAAAAAATTCTGGCCGGACTGGCAGTTATCGATATTCCTGAAATTAAGCAATCACATCATTTAATCTCTTTTTTATATCCCGAAGCTGAGGCAGATGGGCTTGGCACCGGCATGATTGATTATTGGTATCAGCATTCAATTGCTCAAGGTTTTAAGTATCAGGATTTTGGCCTGTTCTGGGCACCCGGAGATGACCGCTCCTGGCAAGGCTTTTCGCGCTTTAAGGGCCAATTTGGCACTTGCTTTATTCGTTATCAAAATCCCTGGGTAAAATGGGTAAGGAAAAATAAATAATTTATAAAAGAAAAATGAGCAGCTGGTTGGCCGCTCATTTTTTAATAAGTTGTTCCCTGATTAGGATTAGCCGGGAACAGAATTCACGAACCGTCAATACGGTTTCAGATGGCTTGGTGTTCCCGATGGCGTGGGTAAAAGTTGCCTTGCCAGAAGCCAGAAGCGCTCGGCGAAAAGATTCGTTTTTTGAAAGCGCTGCAAAGGCACGGTCTAAAAGTTCCTGATATTCTTTTCCGTGCCGATCAATCGCTTTTCCCCGCCACCAGAGAGTTTGTAATTTTTTCCAGGCCTTATTTCTCTTCTTGCCACGATATTTTGCGGCCAGGCCTGTTAGTTTGCAAACTTCTTTTTGAACATCGGGATTGCTAAATTTCAGAGATTGCAGAAAGCCTTCCATTGATGCGCAACTCACCCCATCAAGTTCGAAGGGATGAGGCGCAAAGTTGCTCAGAGCTGCTGCTGGATAGCCAGCTTTAGATCCAATATCCATGGCTCATCACCTCCTATTAAGAAAATTTTTACTAATAGTTAATATTAGCATATAAATCTATACAAGTCAATATTAGGAGTGGTAGAACAATTGACAAAATGTAAAAAATATGATACCATCTAAGATGGTATTTTTTTATATCCAGGGTGTGTTTTTCCATACTGATGCTGAAGCTCTAAGGAGGAAAAGATGAAAAAGTGGATGATTACGCAAACACTTTTGGTTGTGGCGATTATCTGGACCGGCTGGATGATCAAAGTTCAGCTGACTTCCACAGCCCAGGCCAAGGAAATTCCCCGAGACGAGATTTTCGTACAACTGGCCGATGGTCGTCTGGTTCCCTATCACCAGGTCAGAATCATAAAGACCGAGGAGCAGGTTAATATCAGTCAAACTGATTCTGACCAGCCAAAGATTAAAGTAATCAGTATTTTCCGTCATCGCCGTGATATTCAGCAAAGGATCAGCGAAATTGAGCCGGAGCTTGCTGATACCTTAATTCGTTTGGCTCATTGTGAAAGCAGCTTGAATCCCGCCGCAGTCGGTGATGAAAACAATAGCTATGGCTTGTATCAGATTTTTTTGAAATGGCATCCTGACGTGACTTTGGAACAAGCTCAAGATATTGATTTTGCCACCAGATGGACTGCCAACAAAATTCGGCAAGGACAGGGCGATCTCTGGTCCTGCTGGAGCAAGATTTAACAACTAAGCCCTGGGCATTTCGCTCGGGGCTATTTTAATAGGAAAACTTAACCACAGATTTTTAATCACAGATTACACTGATTGCCTTTGGGGTATTTGTGTTATCAGTGAATTTAATCTGTGGTTCAGAACTCACATATAAAAAAAAAGACCGGCGCGTCTCGCTCTTCGCGAAAGTCACGCCGGTGCTTCGGTTTGCGGTTAAACTTGGTGTGGTCGCGCATGGTGTCAGCATGCTGATTGACCGCACAACCGATCTTGAGACCTTTGAGGCCTTTTTTCTCCAAGTGAATCACGATACTCTTTCTTTTGCTCATTGGTTCCCCCCCCTTTCCTTGTTTAGTGAGTTGTTTGTTTTGATTCAGGCACATTCTCCATGGCTTTATTATCTAAACAGTATAGCAAAAATTTTGGGGTTTGTCAATGATAGTTAAGCAATCCGGTGCCTTTTTTGTCTTGACAAACTGGTTAAAATGTGCTAATATCATATATAGTGTTCATTGTAGGAAAGAGGGAAATATCCCCTGAATTATTTAGCCAAAAAAGGAGAACAAATGAAGAAGCTTCTGGTCGTTTTTTGTGTTTTGATAGTAGCGGTGGTGGCTTCAGCCACGAACACGACTCCGAACATCAAGTGGTCTGACGTCAAACCGATCTACGAAAAGGCGATCAAGACCAATTACCGGGTCGATGCCGGTGATGTGACCTGGGAGCAGTTCTATCCTCAGCTGGCCAATGACATGGAACGAGCTGAGATGGTCAAACTGTTTCTCCTTGGCCAGCAGGGCTCCTACTCCGACCTGGTGCTGATGGCGCTGGATGAATACCTGGTCCTGTACGATCGTCAGATTAAGTCGGCTACGTCCAACCAGCAGCGGCAGCGGTATTTCAAAAAGGAGCTGGAAGGCCTGGCTTACATTTTCACCACTCTGAACTATCAGGTCCGGACTTACCAGGTTTTTGACGCGCAGTCCAAAAAGGATTTCGCGACTTACCTGGGGCATGCACCGGTTTCCGAAGAAGATTGGCGGCAGTGGTCTTCTTTTCTTTATGCCTATCCCCAGTACCAGGTTGCCCCAGGCTTCTGGTCTTACACCCTGGAATCAAACCGCGGTTCCCGTTCCTGGGACAATTACTTTCAGCACGAACTGCTGCAAGTGCAGACAGAGCTGAAAGAATTGCCGGCTGAAGTAGCCGTGGTCTACTATCAGTCGGTACTGAAAAATTTTTCCGGGGTTCTGCAAAACAACCTGGTAAAGTAAATTTCCATCATCACGGCGTCGGAGCAATCCGGCGCCTTTTCTTAATTGTTCAATCTTGACGCAATGATATGCCCATGTTAAGGTAGAGATAACTTTTTTTAACCTACCATTATTTACAGATTAAGGAGGCTAACATGGCAGATAAAGGCGATAAAATTTGGCTGATAGCAGTGGCTGTTTTTTCACTCGGTTTGAGTCATTTCATTTTCAAGGCCTGGGGGAAATTCAAAAAGCTTATGGGCTTTGATCCCCTGGAAAATGAGGCGGAAATTATCAAAGCCAAAAGAGCGCGGGAGCGGATGGAAAAGCTGGTGAAATCCAGAAATAAAAATCCGGCTCTTGATGTTTTTCTGTCGGAGATTGACAGTCTGATCAGGACGAAATTGACCGAGCTGATTGAAAAAAGAAAACGGCTGGCGTTTTCCATTGCCAAGTCAGCCAAGATCATCAGGGCTTATCGCAAGAAAAAAAATCTGGGTGAGCAGCAATATCTGCTCGATCAGGCGCAAGAGGAACTGGATAAATTCATCGCGCTTGAGGATGAGAATGAAAAACAGATCCGGGCGATTTTGAACCATCTGGATTTGGTTTATCCTTCTTTTTGCAGCCTAGTGGAAAATTTCGAAAGCGATACTGAGGCTCTTGATCGTTTGCAAAAGCTGACAAAAACTATCACCATCTTGAAACAGGCGCAGACAGAAGTCAATGATTGTGCGGTTCTGGGAACGGGAAAATCTCAAGTCAAAAAACCTCCTGATTCACAACCAGTAATCCCATCGCAACCAACAAAATCTCCCGTGCCTGTCAATAAAAGTCTTTAAAAAAAACAAGGCGTTCCCGCAACCGGGGCGCCTTTTTTAATGCAAACAAAAAATCGGCCTTGCCAGGGAACGGCTACAAACCGTTCCCTACGGTTGATGGCAAACCCGATTTTTTTACGCGCGGCCGACGTATTCTTCGGTATCGGTGTTAACGGTAATGGTCTCCCCCTCTTTAACAAATAAGGGTGCATTGATTACGGCGCCGGTTTCCAGGATGATTTGTTTGGTAACGTTTGAAGCGCTATCGCCTTTAGTACCAGGAGGCGCAGAAGTGACTTTGAAATTCATTTTAATGGGCATATCTATGCTGACAGCATTGCTTTCATAATACAAGACATCAACATCGGTTCCATCTTTTAAAAATTTAATTTTATTGCCAATAGTTGCCAAGGGCAGCTGAAATTGCTCATAGCTTTTATTATCCATGAAATAAGCGAAATTTTCATCTTTGTACAAATAGTTTGCTTTATCTCGGGACATATCGGCTTCTTCCACTTTATCCCCGGGCTTAAAAGAGTATTCTAAAATTTTGCCGGTAATTAAGTGTTTAAGCTTGGTTTGCATGACTGGTTTTCTTTGCTGCATGCGCACAAAATGGGCTTCCATGACAACATAGGGTTCATTGTCCCAGTTGATATTGGAGCCTTTTTTTATTTCATTAAGACTTGAAAAAGTAGACATAAAGTTTATAAAATACTAAGTACTAAATCCTAAATTCTAAACAAATTCTAATGTTCAAATATTCAAAACTAAGTTTTTAATTTAGAAATTTGGTATTTGGGCTTGTTTAGGATTTAGAAATTAGAAATTCTAATTTATCTGGGTAAGTATGGCAAGATGGCCATAAAGCGGGCGCGTTTGATGGCTTGAGAGACTTTGCGCTGATGCTTAGAACAGACTCCGCTTCTGCGTTTAGGCACGATTTTATTATAAGATGAGGTCCAGCGTCTTAAAAGCTGGCCGTCCTTATAATCAATGTCCTTAATGCCGTTTTGGCAAAAGTGACAAAATTTTCTTGATTCCAGGAGATTTTTTTCTTTAGACATATTTCGTTAGTTAATGATAAATGTTCGTTGGGTTAAAATAGTTTAATATTGCTACTAATTTACGAATAGGCTGCGAATCTACTAATAAGATTACCCCCTATTCCCCTTTAGTCCTTATAGCTCCTTTTCACTTATTTTAAAACGGGATATCCTCCAGTTTGATTTCGTCGCTATCTGATTCGGAGTTAATTGACGGTGCATCTTGCTGGATGGTTGGGATGTCATTTGAAGCTGCTGCTGGCTTGGCGCTATAATTGCCACCAGAAGAAGCATTACCGGCTCGGTCAAGCATAATCATGTTGTCGGCAACAATTTCAGTTCGATACCTTTTTACACCGTCTTGACCTGTCCAGTCACGGGTCTGCAATCTTCCTTCAATGTAGATTTTGCTTCCTTTTTTTAAATACTGGCCGATAATGTCAGCTAATTTTCTCCAGGCAACCACATTGTGGTATTCGGCTTTTTCCTGCTTTTGGCCGCTGGCATCTGTCCAGACAAAATTGGTGGCCACGGAAAAACTGGCGACAGAAGTCCCCTGAGGAGTGGTTTTGACTTCAGGATCACGGGTTAGATTGCCGATAATCATGGCTTTGTTTAAGTTCATAGATTTAGATTTAAGATTTTAGGTTATAGATTTTAGTATAATTAAGGAAGATTATAGCTTATATGATTTCGTCAGTGCCCAGGATTTCATCGAGTTTTTTGTCCAGATCCTCCAGGCTGATTTTTTCCTTGCCTTTTTCCTTGGATGGTTTTTCTTTGACCTCTTCTTTTTCCGCTTTTAATTTCTCGATTTCTTTTTCTTTGCGCTTGGCCAGTTTTTCCTGCAAATCTTTTTCTTCTTTGATTTCCGTTTCTGTTTTAATTTTCTTTTTGATGATTAAAAATCTGACAACCTCTTTGGATAAAGTTAAGGCCCGGGTTAATTTTATCAAATGAGCCTTAGGCAAATCAAATTCAAATGAAAAGTAATAGCCATGGGTTAGGCTTTTAATAGGGTAGGCAAATTTTTGCTTGCCTAAATTTTCATCTTTGGTAATTTCTCCGCCGTTTTCTTTAATTAGTCCGGCTACTTTTTCCACGATGGGAGTAGTTTCTTCCGGTGTTAAGGAAATGGGCAGGATGTAAAGGATTTCGTAATGTTCGTTCATAGTTGGGGTTAGTTAAAGTAAGTTAGGTTAGGTTTTGTTAATTTGGAAGTCTATGAAACACGGATTTTATTCACGGATTGCACGGATTACAGATTGCAGCTTACTGATTTCAGTACAGAGATCCAACTGCTTTATGAAATTAGTGTTATTCGTGTACAATAATTCGTGTTTCAGCCATTAAAAAAAATCCCAAACGGCGCGGGATTCATAGGCTCTAAGCCCAAAGCTCTAAGCTCAAGGCCAGAAATCGCACCGTTGAAACCTCGGTAACCGGGTTTCATTATCCCCGCAACGCAGGGTGGAAGGGTGGTTAAATTGTCTGTACAATTAGCTTAGCAAGGTAGCTAGTTTTAGTCAAGAGACAGTTGACAAATGGATGAAAATATGCTATTATTCCGACATAAAGGCTACTTCTACCCAATTAAGCTAACCTTGGTTAATTGGGCTGGCTAATGAAAACATAAATAAAAAGAAAGGACGAACAAATGGATCAGTTGAAAAGAATGGAATGGATTGATAGGTTCGTGGGTTTGTTTTGCATCTTGGTCGTGGTCGGATTTTTCGGCCTTGTATATATTTCTTCAATCACCGAGGATTCGGAACTGAAGGTAGGTCAGTTGGTCGACATCTCATGCACTTACGTAGTTAATAACGGTATCCGGCAATTAATCTGGGCATGGGATAATGAAAACTGAGAATTTGCATTCAGACACAAGCAGAGTCACCTCTATTTGTCTGGGTTAAGAAGAAATAAGGAGGAATAAAATGAGCGGAAAAGTAATAGGTCAGATTACGCCTGTAAATCCGCCTCAGATGATAGACGGGGTTTTCTACGACCTCAATCCCCCATCCCATTTCCTGGGCAAAACTTTCAATCGCGTGATGTGCGAGTATCGTGTGCCCAGTCATCCTGATGAATATTCGGTTAAGGGCATTCCCGAAGGAAGCACGAAACCCGAACCGTTTATTTTCAAGTTTACTGGTCGCGGACAAACTGTGCCCCGACTGTCGGAAGATCAAGAAGGCTTTTAAGTCCAACAAATAACAAAATCCCCCGGGAGAAATCTCGGGGGTTTTTTATTTTCAGATTACAGATTGCAGATTGCAGATTACGGATTGCTGATTGTCGGAGTTGGAGCAATTGGTTGAATTATTGGTTGGGTTTTTTTGGCCAGGAAAAAGCTGATTAAACCAAGGAGTAAGGGTAAAGAAATTATTACCAATGAATATATCAGCAAGTCGAGTCGTCCGGAAAAAAATAAAGTTGAGCCCAGTAAAATCCCGTTGATCAGATAATGAGCTATTATCATAGT
>JAPLYC010000079.1 GCA_026395755.1 Candidatus Parcubacteria bacterium
GCTTGTCTTTTCCATGATATCGGCAAGTCAGGACCGTTTGGAGCTAAACGTGATCAGCGTTTAATGATAGAACAGATTTTTAATCCCGTGTATTTTAATGTTGATTCTCCTGATTTTCAGAATGCTTCTGAATTTAAAGGCAAAAGCCGTAAGGAACAACGAAGTTTAATGAAGGATTTAGCTATAAATCAAATTTTAGAAATTGAAAAATTTCATAATAATAAGCAAATTAGTGAATATTTGCAGACATTGACGCTGCATGTTTATGATGAGAAAACCAATGAAATTAAAGAAGAACCTCTGGATTTAAATAAACATAGTATGATTCAGTTGTGGCGTGAGCATGATTACTGGACTTATGAATTATTAAATCACTATAAAAATGGCAAGATATCGCGCGATTTGATAATTATTGCCAGTTCGCATCATACCCTGGAAGGTCATGACCCGGCTTTAGTTGACGGCAAAGTTCCCGGTGAGGCCATTGCCCTGGAAACTCTGGATAAATATTTGATTATAACATTAGTTGATAAATATCAGGCTTTTATTGATAGGGAAAAAGTTGATCATTTTAAGGCTATAGGAATTTTACGCGATATGGCCCTGGACAGTAAAACTAAAAAAATAATTAATCATCAGGATCGGGTTTACAATTTATTCCTTAAATATATTGATATTTTTGATAAGCATCCTGAAATTGCGGATATCATCAGCAAGTAAATTTTTAGATAAAGAAAAACCCCTCCGCGATGCGAAGGGGTTTTGGTTTTAAGCACATTTGGCCAAAGACATTTTATCCTGGTTCAGATCAACCAAAACAGGATATGGTTTGCCAAAGCAGGCAGCGCAAAAGTCGTTTGGCTTAAGCCCGTGAACTTGGGCAGCAATTTCCAAGGTGTCTTTAACTGGCAAATAGCCAATGTAAGACGCATTGATGCTGCAACGGATTTTATCGAGATTACGCCCGAATCTGGCGGCAATCAGCTCATCCATGATATAGGTGTCAACACCGTAATAACATGGGTGAGTGTAGGGCGGGGAAGACAGCAGCCAGGCGATTCTGAAGCGATGGTAGAGCTCCGGATAATTTTCCTTGAGGCTTTGCCTGATGATTTTGATTAGGGTGCGGGAAACGTTGGCCCTGACCAATGAATCGTCGATGAATATCAGCCAGATTTCTTTCTCGGTTTGGGCAAGCAGTCCAATCTCATCGGCCAATGCTCTGAAAAGCAGGAAGTATTTTTTTTTGTTTTTCTCCACGCGATCGTCCTTGCTTGGTTCCAAAAAGGTGCGACCGATATGGGGATTTTTGTAAAGCGCTGGCCAATAAAAGGATTTGCCCGGGAAGCGCAGGCTTTGCGCCGCATGATAGCCCAGGGCAGCCATTTCACCGGAATTCATGATCGGAATGACAATGCCTGGCTTGGAATGAAGCTCAAACAGCTTGTAGCCGAATTTCTTGCGGATAAGGGCCACTTTTTCATTGTAACCAGCCTGCAGATAAATATCTTCGAAGACACAGAAAGCTCTTTTCTGCGGTTTAAGGCCGGTATGGATTTTCAGGATCTTGGCCCCGATTTTGGCTTCAACAATACTTCCGGGCGTTACATTGCCCAGCAAATCGACATCACGGCCGTGCCAGGCAACGGGTTCGCTGGCAAAGATGAAACTGTCCGGCGTCTCAGCCACTTTAAGCGGACGAATGCCTTTGGGATCGCGAAATGCCCAAATGCCTTCATTGCTTAATACTAGGCAGGAGTAAGCGCCGCGAATCATCTTCATGGTCTGCTTGATCGCATTGACAATTTTGGGCGTGCCTGAGCGATGGCAGCGTGGCGGGTTCTCCAGAAAATAAACAATGAGCTGCAAAATGAGCTCAGTGTCAGTTTCAGTCAGGAATTTGGTGATGCCTTTTGAGGCTAAAAAATTCCGTATATACCGCAGATTGGTAAGATTGCCATTTTGGACTACTGCCAGTTTGATTCTTAAGGCTTTGGATTCCAGATAAAATGGCTGGCAATTGGCTAATCCCGGAGAGAGGTTTTCCATGTCCTCAAATTCAATCAGTGGGTTGATTGGTTTGGGTTTGTCTCTTTCCAGCAGGCTGGCTCCGCTACCTGTGGTTGAATATCTTGTTTGGTAAATGGTTGCCAGACCTTTTTTGGTTTCTACCCAGACCAATGGTATGGCTTCTTTAAACTCGCCATAACCTTTTTGAGTCCGCAAGTCAATGCCGTCAGTAATGGAAATGCCGGCTGATTCATTGCCCCGATAATTGATGGCAATACCGGAATTTCGTGCCCTGCGGGCGATATGGACTTTATCGGTTATTTTTACTACTTCACCGCCTATGCCACACATATGCCCCTCCTTCTATCCTTAAAACTTCGTATAGTAAGTATCCCTTTGCCTTTATGGTAAAATTGTAAAAAAACAATTTGTGTCTTAAGCTTAGGACGGCTTGGCAAAAAAGTCAATTTTTGCTAAGATTAGTTTATAGATTATAGCGTTTTAGATTTTTAGCGTTTTAGTTAAATTAAAGAAATTTGGGCACTAACTATAACTCTAAAACTCTTAAATTCTAAAACTCTAATTAAAAAAAATATGCTAGACATCAATTACATCAAGGAAAATTTAAAAGATTTAAAAAAGGCTGCCAAAAATAAGAAAATTGAGGTGGATTTGGACAAGCTTTTGAAATTGGATGAAAAGAGGCGCAAATTAATTCAGGAAATGGATTTATTGCGCAGCAAACGAAATGAAAACGCCGATTTGCTTAAAGACCCTAAAAAACGCACTGACAAGCTTATAGCCGAGGGCAGGAGCCTGAAAGACAAAGTTACTGCATTGGAAAAGGAACAGCAGGCTGTTTTGGCCGAATACGAAGAACTTATGGTTAAAGTGCCGACTATTCCCTCAGCTGATACTCCAATTGGTAAAGATGAAAGTGAAAACAAGGAAGTTTATAAATGGGGTGAACCGAAAAAGTTTGATTTTATGCCTAAAAGCTATATGGAATTGGCTGAAAGTTTGGACTTGGTTGATATTGAAAGAGGAGCCAAAGTAGGCGGTTACCGGGGATATTATTTAAAAAATGAAGCCGTAATGATGCAAATGGGATTAATGATGCATGCCTTAACTAAACTAATTGCTAAGGGTTTTGTTCCGATTATTCCCCCTACATTGGTCAAGGAATTTGTTTTATTCGGCAGCGGCTATTTTGCAGGTAGAAATTATAATCAAGATATTGATGAAATATATAAAATTGCCAATGATGATAAATTGGCGGATGGTTCTCTGAAAAAAGAGAATAAATTTTTAGTAGGTACAGCTGAACCTTCTCTTTTATCGTATTATGCCGATGAAATTCTGGATGAAAAGCAATTACCCATTAAATTTGTGGGATTTTCCCAGTGTTATCGCAGTGAAATTGGCAGTTATGGAAAAGATACCAAGGGCATTTATAGGGTTCATGAATTTATGAAAGTTGAACAGGTTTGTTTCACTAAAGCAGATATCAAGGAATCTGATAAAATGCATCAGGAAATGATTAAAATTTCCCAGGAATTGCATCAGGATTTAAATGTGCCTTACAGATTATTACAAATTTGCACCGGTGATATGAGCGCCGGCAAATATAAAATGTTTGATATTGAAGCCTGGATGCCGAGCCGTAGTAGTTATGGCGAGACAGGTTCAGCTTCTAATTTTCTAGATTGGCAATCAAGACGTTTGAATGTGAGATATCGGGATTCAAAAGGGGATAAAAACTATGTACATATGATAAATAATACTGCTATTGCCAGTCCGCGGTTTTTAATTTCGCTTTTGGAAAATTATCAGAATGCTGACGGTTCAGTTACAATTCCTGAAGTTTTAAGGCCATATTTAGGGAATCAGGAGAAAATATCATCAAAAAAGTAATTATTTTGCTAAAATTAGCCAAAAACACCTCAATTACAATCAGGAAATAGGGGATATAGAAATTCAAGTTGATTATTGAATAAAAATTGTATCCCATATAAATAGGCCAATAAATACAAGACTTTTTCATTAAAGTAAGTGTGGATAAAATTTGTGTTCATTAAATCTAACCTCTAAAACATGTGGCGAAGTAAAAATAAAAATAAATTATTCAAACAGAAAATTTATAAGATTGCAAAGCCTAAAATTAAGTACAAGAATCCCTTATCTCTAAAAAAGGGTATATTTAGGTTGAAGGCAGTAAAAATTATCAATTTGCTTCTATTGATAGGTATTGGCGGCTGCCTATACTTTTTTTTATTTTCACCTTTTTATGATATTACGGAAATTGAAGTTTCCGGTAATAAAATAGCCTCTTCGGATGATATTTTAGAAGTTACCAATAATTATTTGGCTCAAGATAGGTTAGGGATCATAAAAAATAGGAATATTTTTTTATTTGATAGGAAACAATTGACTAATAAAATCAATGAATTGATTTTACTGGATAATTTAGATGTAAATAAAGTTTTACCAAATACAATCAAATTAACTTTAACTGAGAAAAATGCCGCGGTTAAATGGTTAACTGACAATAATGCTTATTTAATTGATGGCAACGGCCAAATCATTAAAAAGTATTATAAACTGGTAACTCCGGACATTTTTTCATTAAATTCCGGTACAGAACCCTTAGCTACGCCAGTTGGCAATGATAATTTGATAAGCCTGGTTAATTTGGCCAACCAGCCTGTAAATTTGGGTGATAAAGTATTTAGCCCTGTAAATATGAC
>JAPLYC010000016.1 GCA_026395755.1 Candidatus Parcubacteria bacterium
GATTCGTATTTCGTAAATGCAAAAGGACTGGGTTTTTCATCCTAACCCGCCCCACCCCGAATATTTAATTGTCACCCTCATTATATTCTCAATCTTCAACCATGTCAAAGTAATAGCCTTGACATTATATAGATAATATGATAGAATATAATATAAGCTTTTTAAAAGGCAAAACCCCAAAGGGGGTGAGAAAATAAGGGGGTATTAAAATGAGTGCTGCAATTGCACCGAGAGAGTCTTCTCCGTTTCCGCGCCGAATACAGGCAAGTCCAAATGTACAATCAGCTGAAAAACAAAACTTAACCGAAAAGGAGCCGCCATGCTCCGATAAGTTGCAAAAACAACTAAACGAGGATTGCAAAAAGATCTTTAAGGTCGTGTATCAAGATACTGATAAAAATAACCCTAAAGATCATACGGTAACAATAGTGGCCGAAACCAAACTCGAGGCCTTAACCAAATTCAAAAAAGCCTTCTCGGTTGCCCTGGTCACTTCCCAGGACAATGAAGCTGACCGAAGTTATGCTGATAAATTCACCGGCAAAAAACCTTATCGCTGGGACAGAGGCACTGAACCCGATGTTTACAGCGAAGAGGAATTCGCTTTTCAGCAAGCAAGTTAAATACAATTCAAAAGCCCTGCGCCATCTGGTGCAGGGCTTATTTTTTTACTTGAAATAATCATCAGTTTTCTGTTTGATGTCCTCTTCACTGCCTTCAGGCACCCAGTGTCCGCCCGGTCTTTTCACGTAATTTATCTGGTCATGAAATTCCAATGAATAATACATCAGCCAAGGAGAACAAGATTTGCCCAAGGAATTTTGCGACAAATGTTTATCTGGTTCAGCCACATAAATACCCCAGGAGCCACTATCATTCTCAAGCCGAAATAATTCCTGTTCCGCTTCATAATGCGTATCACGGGGCGGGAACCTGACTATTTTTTTACGTTTTTCGTTGCCGACTTGCCAGCGAATCAATACTGCTTTGCAATTTTTTTCAAGAAACTTATAGGCTTTTTCTTTATTTTGAAAAGCCTTGTATTTCCATCTCCCGTTTTTCTTGGGATAAAGAACAACATAGTCCTTGATACTGAATTTCATAACGCCCTCCTTTCGCTGTTCTATCCTGAACTTAACAAAAAAATAACTCAAAGTCAATATAAAGAAGAGCCCCATTTAGAGCTCCTTTTTTACTTAAGACATTTTTCACTGTCTGGAAGAATCCATCCCCTATTATTTTTTGACTCTGATTAAATACACCGCGAAGAAGGTGGTAATGGGCATGGACAAAGCAATGCCAATACTGCCGACCAGGGTCCTGACAATTTCAGTAGCTATTAATTCATTGCTAAATACCTGGGACAAAGAAATGAAAGGCTCTTGGTGCACGGCAAATAAAAGTAAAAGCGGCAATGAAGCTCCGGCATAAGTTAAAAATAAAGTATTAATTATTGCACCAAGATGAGTATTACCGACTTTATAGGCTGATTTATAGACAGTGCTATTAGGCAAGCTTGGATTTGCTTCTTTAATTTGAATTACAGTTTCAATCTGCGCAATAATCACATCATCCAAAACACCGGCGGCACCGATTAAAATTCCCGCCAAGAGTAAGCCTCTAAAATCAATGGCCTTCTGGGTTATTCCGATCAAAAATATCGCTTCATCGCTGACCAAACCCGTTAATCTTGTAACTTCAGTAAATATTTGGGAAAGAACCAAAATAACAACTAAGGAAAAAAAGACGCTAAAAATGGCGATGTGCGATTTTTTATTCCAGCCTTCGGTCAGATAGATTATAACCAACAAGATCAGAAATGAGCCGATTAACCCCCAGATTAATGGATTACCTCCGTCTAAAATTTTCGGTAAGACAAGATTTATTAAAATTACAAAACTAATACCCAAAGAGAGCAAAGACCTGAACCCCTTGAATCTGCCGATTACCAAAACAACTGCACAAAAAATTACCGTCAGCCAGAATAAACTAGCTTCACGGTCAAAATCCTGAATATTATAAAACGGGTTGCCATTCTCATCTTCGGTCATTTGAACCAAAACCTTATCCCCAACTTTATATTGTCCGACGCTAACTACATCTATTTCAGAAATGCCGGTTATCTGAATTTCTTTATTTTTCCATTCACCTTCAAGCCCCGTCACCTGCAAATTTTGCTGAGTAGACTTGGAGCCATCTTCACGGGTAATATCCTTTACATCCAAAATTTTTATTACTTTGGCCTTAAATACGACTGATACATCAGCCACGGGTTGTGTATCAGCTGACTGCTCCGAATTTGGCTGAACATTAACAGATTGTTCATCTCCCCCCCCATCCTCCTGGGCACACACCCTAAAAAATGGCAGCAAAAAAACTGCCAGAAAAACAAAGATTATAAATAGATACTTTTTTCGCATGTCATTATTATATCAAAAAAAGGAGAACTTTCAATGCTCCCCTTAAAAAATGATTATTTTTTTAATTTCCTAATTTCATCCCTTATCTCAATAGCCTTTTCAAAATCTAAATTCTCGGCCGCTATCTGCATCTGAGTTTCCAGTTCAATAATCAATTCCTCAAGCGATCCGACCTTCTTCAGATCAAATTTTTCAATTTCTTTCTTTAATTCAGCCGGCTTAGCTTTGATAGCCTTAATAATAGAAGCCGGAGTAATGCCGTGCTCTTCATTATACTTAATCTGAATCTTGCGACGGCGATTGGTTTCGCTGATCGCTTCTTTCATGGAGCCGGTCATGTTATCAGCGTACATTAAAACATAGGAATCAACATTGCGTGCGGCTCGGCCAATTGTCTGAATCAAGCTGCGAGCATCGCGCAGGAAAGATTCTTTATCTGCATCTAAAATTGCCACCAACCCGACTTCCGGGATATCCAAACCTTCACGCAACAAATTGATACCCACCAAAACGTCATATTTTCCGCGGCGCAAATCCGCAATAATTTCCGTGCGTTCCAAAGTATCCACTTCAGAATGCAGATAATTTACCTTGATATCTTTTTTCAAAAAATATTCAGTCAAATCCTCGGCCATTTGTTTGGTTAAGGTTGTGACCAAAGTACGATTGCCTTCGCCAATCTTCTTTTTGATTTCACTGATCAAATCGTCCATCTGACCGGCGCTTGGCCTAACAAAAATCTCGGGGTCAATTAAACCGGTAGGACGAATAATCTGTTCCACCACCTGACCGGAATTTTTAAATTCATATTCAGCAGGGGTAGCCGAGGTATAAACCACGTGTTTTAAATATTTTTCAAATTCTTCAAATTTAAGCGGACGGTTATCAAAAGCTGACGGCAAACGAAAGCCATTATCAATCAAATTCTTTTTCCTGGAGTAATCGCCTTTATACATGCCGTGAACCTGAGGTAACGATTGATGGGATTCATCAATAATCATCAGAAAATCCTCAGGGAAAAAATCCAGCATGGTTTTTGGCGGCATGCCGGTAGCTCTGCCGTCAAAATGGCGCGAATAATTTTCAATGCCTTTGCAATATCCCAATTCGCGGATCATTTCCATATCATAACGCGTTCTTTTTTCCAGACGATGCGCCTCTAACATGGGTAAAGTCGGCAAAACCTCCTTTAATTCCTTTTCAATAGATACCAAGGCGCGATCAATCGAATCCTTTGAAGTCATAAACGGCGAAGCCGGAAAAATATCCA
>JAPLYC010000077.1 GCA_026395755.1 Candidatus Parcubacteria bacterium
GATCCGCTAAGAGAATATAGCAAGGAAGTATTGAGATTGATGTATCCCGAGAGCGGGAAGGGAAAAAGTTATATTGATGCGGTCAAAACGGTTTTGGCCAGACATGGTATTCCTGACTCCAAGGTCGGCGGCTTAATGAGCAAGATCGGCAAATATATTAAAACTCACGCTGATTTAAAACGCTGGGAAAAAGATGCTATTGAGGTACCTTTGGGAAAACACCTTGAACCGGCGAAAAAGTCAAAAGAGCCCTACGAAGATGTTTTTACCAAAGCTGAAAGAATAAGAAAAGAAAAAATCCGTAAGGCAAATCCAATGTTCCCGGAATATGAAGAGGAGCGGTTACAGCGGGAGGCAAGAGAAAAATACAATTAACTTTTTACTTTATATAACTTTATAACTTTTTAACTTATATGATATGATCACGGGGGAAATTTTAAAATTAGTCAATGCCAAGTTAAACGGCATTATCTGGCATCTGGTTATCATCGGTGTGATATTTTTTATGCTGGCGGCCGCGATTTTATTTTATCCGCAGATTTTGCAGGTATTATTCGTGATTGCTTTTTTCCTCTGTTCTTTTTCCTCTTTTTTAATCGCCATTAAAATCAGCAATATTAAGGATACTTTTGATAAAATTTTATTATTTAAACCCAAAAAGCCGAAGAAATTAAAAAAGTAATATGGCCGAAGAAGGACAAATAAAATTATTTAAAAAAGCGTTAGTAATATTTTATAGCAGATCCGGCAATACCAGATTCGTGGCCGAGGAACTGGCCAATCGCTTAAGCGCTGATTTGGCGCCTTTGAGAGATAAGAAAAGCCGCAAAGGAATTTGGGGATATTTTTGGGGCGGTTTTGATTCTTTAATGCAGCACAAAACGCAGCTGGAAGATTATAATATCGAGCTCAATAACTACGACTTGATTTTTATCGGCTGTCCCAACTGGGCCGCCAATATTCCGCCGGCCATCAGGACATTTTTAAACCAAAAATACTGGGGTAATAAGAAGATTGTTTTTTTCTGCACTCAGGAAAGCATGGGAGCTGAAAGAGTTTTTAATAACTTGAGGGGATTGGTAAAAGGGGCAGAAATTGTAAATGAAAAATATTTCAATAAAGTTAAGGAAAATAAGGATGCTGCCAGGGAGCAAATTAAGAGTTGGTTAGCCGGCCTTGATTTAGGCTTATGACGAATATAAATCATTTAGCCATTATCATGGACGGGAATAGGCGCTGGGCCAGGCAAAGAGGTCTGCCGACTTTTTCCGGCCATTACCGCGGCTATGAAAAAGTTTTAGCACTGACAGGCTGGGCTATTAAAGCGAAGATAAAAATAATCAGTATCTATGCCTTTTCCTCTGAAAACTGGAATCGTTCTAAGCATGAGGTCGGATATTTAATGAAGCTGGCAAAATTAGTTTTTAAAAAGCATCAGCGGGAATTTAATGATAAGGGAATAAAAATTTTAGTCAGCGGATTAAGAGACGGCTTGGATAAGGACTTAATAAAGTTGATTGAGCAGACTGAAAAAGCGACTAAAAATAATAAAAAGTTGCTTTTAAATATTTGCTTTAACTACGGCGGACGCCAGGAAATACTGGCGGCGGTTAAAAAGATCATCAAGAATAAAATTTCAGCCAATAAGTTCAATACTGAGTCATTCAGGCAATATTTATTCCATGATTTGCCGGATCCGGAAATTATTGTCAGAACATCCGGCGAACAGCGTTTATCCAATTTTTTAACCTGGCAGTCTGTTTATGCGGAATTGGTATTTTTAAAAAAGCACTGGCCTGATTTTTCCGAGAAAGATTTAAAACAAATTATAAATATTTATAAAAAAAGACAGCGCCGTTTCGGCCGTTAAAAATATAAATCTTATGGAGTTTAAAGAATATCAAACCAAATCCCGGGAGACCGCACTTTATCCCAATCGCGATAACAATTTTATTTATCCGACACTGGGCTTAAGCGGTGAAGCCGGCGAAGTCGCGGAAAAAATTAAAAAAGTTTTGCGCGATAAGGGCGGAATTATTGACGAGGCGACCAAAATTGAAATTCAGAAAGAACTGGGCGATGTTTTATGGTATGTAGCGCAAATTGCCACTGAGCTTGGTTTAGACCTTGATCAGATTGCTTTAAAAAATATTGAGAAGCTTTTTTCCCGCAAGGATCGCGGAGTTTTGCAGGGCAATGGCGATAATCGTTAAATATTAAAATAATTTCTATTATGGCTAAAAAAATTACTATTTATACCACTCCGACCTGCCCTTTTTGCCACCAGGCTAAGGATTATTTGGATGATAAGAAAATTAAGTACACTAATCTGGATGTTTCTGAACCGAAAAACGCTCAGGCTATGATTGATAAGTCAGGCCAAATGGGAGTGCCTGTTTTAGATATTGACGGCAAAATTATCGTGGGGTTTGATAAGGCGGAGATTGATAAAGATCTTGGGTTGTAATGACAAATAACCAAATTTAAATAACAAAAAAATGACAAATATTTAAATCCAAATAACAAAATTTTGTTATTTGATATTGGTTATTTAGATTTATTTTGTTATTGGATATTTGACATTATCGCAATTTTTTGCTAAAATGCGCATATAAATAAAAGCTATGAATTTTTATCGCACCATCGCCATTATTATTAACATTATTATTCCGGCAACCACGGGAAGGCTTTTATATTGTTAAAACATCAATTAATGACAATAGAATTCCGGCCTTCCAAAAGGGGGTCGGAATTTTTTATATAAAGATTTTGAGGCTAGGTTAAATATTTGGAGGGATTTAAAGCCGTGAGGAGGGATCATGAACAGGATAAACCGAAGCAAAAAAAACGTATCAGGTAAGAAAAAAATTTATTGCTATACCCGGGAAGGAGGAGACAAGGATTGGACTTTGTTTATACCCAGACACGAATCTGCGGGGATAGAAAATCACCGGGAGCTGGAGATGCAATTAATACGTATCAGGACTTTCAGAAAAGGGACGGATAAAGTCCTTTGTATCTCAATGTCTGGTAAAGCGCCCCAAAAACTGATTAATCTTGGCCCTGATCCCCGAAAGGCAGAGCTGAGACAATATGGAGCAAAGGTTCATAAATTAATTACCCTTTGAGCCAAGTTGCCCAAAGAGGCTGTCCCGCGGCGCGGGATGGCCTTTTTAAATTCTAGTATTCTTGTTAAAATGAATATATGAATCAATATATAGCCGTTCATGTTTATTCATAACAATCATTTTTTATTATGACTAATCGGGAAATCGCCAGGATTTTTAAGAATATCTCCACGATTTTGGAATTGAAAAATGACAGCCGTTTTCGCGTTATTGCTTATGAGCGCGCGGCTGATGTGATTAGCAATTTAACTAAA
>JAPLYC010000085.1 GCA_026395755.1 Candidatus Parcubacteria bacterium
TGTAATTCGTTTTTATATCCAAAATATTGCTTAATCGGCATTATTTAATATGCAAATGCCCCCAATATTAAATGAGTCCTCGTAACAGTTACTCTTTTATATCTTCATTCTCATCTTTAATTCTGCTAACATCGCCTGAAAAAAGCCTGCCCGCGTTTGCCAATCGATTTCAGTTGATTTTTTTAGCCAGCCTAATAAATTTTCAGTGGTATAGTCTTTTACAATGCTTCGGGCTTGGGTAATAGCTGCCTGTGATGCTTTCAAGTTTGAAAGTTTTTTGATTTTGTCAGAAAAGGCAAGCTCCATATACTCAAGAAGAAACGGGCCTTTATCCTCACCATAGGCAACTTCAAAGGCTGATTCAGTTACCGCCATTTCAGCCGGAGTCATCTTGGCAGGTAAATTGGTAATCTGAATTTTAGCCTCTTCATCGGGCTCCTTTGGTTCCTCTTTTTTTCGACGGCCAAAATCCGGCCTGATTATTTCTCCCATAAAGTTACCTCGTTAAAATTTGTAAAGATAGCTATTGCTTAATCGGCATTATAATATACAGATAATCCTGGCCGGCAATGGCTTCTTTTTTGTCGTTCAAACTTTCAGCGGGACGCAAAATGCAGGGATTGGCAGAATCGATCATTTCAAAGATAACATCCGTGGAATCAATGTTTTGCAAGCCGTCAAGCAAATATCGGTAGTTAATAACTATTTTATTGTCATCACCAGAAACATTACCTTCTAATTTGGCCTTGTTTTCACCCAGTTGATTATTGGTTGAAGAGACAACCAGTTTTCCGGTTTTAAATTCTAAATTAATATCAAAAATGCCGGCGCGGGAAAATAAAGCCGCTGACTTTACCGCTTTGATAAAATCGGAAATGCCGACCACTCCTTTGGTTTTAAAATTGGACGGAATAATCTGTTTGTAGTTGGGATATTGGCCTTCAATAATGCGGGATACTAGTTCAACATTATCAAAAACAAATAACACCTGGTTGTCTTCAAAGTATATTTCCACATAATTATTTGGTTCTTTTTCTCCTTCCAATTCGCCCTGAGACGCATTGCCCAAAATCCTCATTAATTCTTGGGCTGTCTTGGCCGGCATAATTACTTCTTTTTCCGTTTTAACTTTTTCTTTTAATTTTATTTGCTTTTCCGCCAAACGGTAACTGTCGGTAGTGGCCAGGGTCAAGGTGCTTTCTGTAAAATTAAGATACACGCCGGAAATTTCAGGCCTGGTTTCTGATACGGAGACCGCAAATAACACCTGGGAAAAAGCCGTAACTAAATCATTGATTTTGCATTTATATGGGTTTTTTCTATCCAGCTGGGGGATAAGCGGAAATTCATCAGCGCTATTACCTTTGATTTTAGTGGCCTGCTGTTCGGTATTGATTTCCAAACTATCATTCTTGTATTCCAATTCAATCTTTTGGTTATTCAATAAATTAATATAGTCAGATAATAATTTGGAATTGACCGTATAATTACCCTCTTTCTCAATTTTGCCGCGTACCTGGCATTTAATCCCCATTTCGAGATTAGTAGTGATTAAATTAAGTATTCCTTTTTCCGCCTTAATTAAAACATTATTTAAAATCGGCAAAGAGGTGTTTTTGCTGGCGATGTGGGAAACTATATTTAATCCTTGATTTAAATTTTCTTGGGTACAAGATATTTTCATATGAATATATTATTATTAATTAATTTTATATATAGTAATAGTAATAAGGGGGTGGATAAATAGCAGGAAGTACTTATTTGGTTAGCTAGTTATTGACCAAAGTGCATCTTTTACTTGTTTATAAATATTGGAAAAAGTATTGTCAAAGCTGTGCATTATTTGGGGATGATTACGCTTACTTTTTCGGAAATAAATTTTGTGTCTTTTGGTTAACAGTTAATAAATAGTTTTTACCCTAAACTTTCAACAGCTTTTAAACACCAATTAAATATTGTACAAGCGTTGGCGTATTTGTTCTATTTCCCGGCGGATTCTTTCATCGTTATCATATTCGGCTCTTATTTTTGATACGGCATGGATAGCCGTTGTATGATCTCTGCCCCCTAATTCCTGGCCAATAGTCGGAAAAGAACTTTTAATTTCCTCTCTCATTAAAAACATAATAATTTGGCGCGGGGTTACCAGCTTTTTTTCGCGACATTCTCCCATAATATCTTCAATTAAAACATCATAAAAATTAGCTACAGTGTTAATTATATCTTTTGTGGTTAAGGATTTTTTTTGTAAATTAGTGGTTAACCCTGAGAGGATTTTTTTAACGCTTTCCAGTGTTGGCGGCAGGGCATTTAATTGATGATACGCAATAATACGGTTTAAGGCGCCCTCCAACTCTCTGATATTAGATACGATATTATTGGCCAAGAAATTCACAACCCCTTTCTCCAGACTGTATCCTTTTTCTCTCAGCTTGGTTTCTAAAATCGCCATCCTGGTTTCCAAGTCCGGCAAGGAAATGTCAGCGATCATTCCCCATTCAAAACGGGTTAATAGGCGATTTCCCAGAGCCGGGATTGATTTTGGTGGGCGGTCAGATGACAGAACAACCTGCTTATTGTTTTGATGCAGGCTATTAAAAGTATGAAAAAATTCTTCCTGCGTCCCGTCTTTGCCGGCCAAGAATTGGATGTCATCGATTAAAAGGACATCAACCGAACGATAAACATCTTTAAAGCTGGCGGCCTTGCCGTTGGAAACAGAATTAATATAATCATTGGTAAATTTTTCGCAGGTTATGTAGAGGATTTTGCGGTCAGGTTCCCGGCCTAAAATATCGTGGCCAATTGCCTGTAAAAGATGGGTCTTGCCCAGACCGGCGCCACCATAGATAAATAAAGGGTTATACGTAATCCCGGGGTTACTGGCTACCGCCAAAGAAGCGGCTCTGGCTAATTCATTATTTTTACCCACAACAAAATTAGAAAAAGTATATTTGGGATTTAAGCCAAATGAACTAGCAAGTGGAGATGCGGCTGAAGGCGCAAATTTTCCAGAGAAAACTTTTCCCGGCTCGTTGTTTTCTTGTTTGGAGTATTCGGCTGGAGCTTGTCCGTTTAAATCCTTAGATGAGGCGACCTTGTAAGTAATTTCTTTTAGATTGGCGCCGGTGATGTTGCGCAATGCTTTAAGCAGCTCGGAGTTATATTTTTTTTCCAGCCAGCTTTTGGTAAAGGCGTTCGGCACCCCGATAATGACCGTTTTATCGTCTACATTCAGAATAAATGTGCCTTTAAACCAGGTGGTAAAGTTGGCCTTAGAAAGCGAAAGTTCCAGGTCTCCCAAGACAGCTTGCCAAATTTGTTGAGTATTCATAATAATTCCCCTTTTTATTACGGCTTACCCCCTAAACAGGGAATGAGGAAGATTTAGTATTTAAATAATAACATAAACAAGAAGTATAAAAAATCCAAGGAAGCCCCCGAATGTGAATAGACTGTTTATATTCTGTGGATACAGCTTAATACAAGTTTTTGATTTTGACAAATTTTTCCACAGGTGTTATTATCTTTACAGATTTAAGTTGTCGGCTTTTATCTAATTTTACCTAAATCTTAAATCTAAACTAATATGCCTAAACGAACTTATCAACCCAAAAAACGTAAAAGAGCAAAAACTCATGGCTTTCGCCGCCGTATGCGATCAAAAACGGGCAGAGAGGTTTTAAAAAGAAGGAAGGCCAAAGGCCGCCATAAACTAACGGTATCTAACGAAAGAATAGGTAAAAAATAATGATTCAGCGCTACCAAAATGTTAGCGCTGAATTTTTAATTATATGCTGAAAAAAATTAACCGTTTAAATAAAACCAAAGATATTCAGGACATCATGAAAAGCGGTAAGCCTTTTTATGCCCCTCTTTTAATGCTTAAAGTCAGGCCTAATCAGCTGAATAACAACCGCTTGACTGTTGTTGTGTCTGCCAAGGTCAGTAAAAAGGCCGTCAATCGCAATTTGATTAAAAGAAGGATTCGGGAGGCGGCACGCGCACTTTGGCCCGGTACAAAATGCGGTTGGGACGCTGTTATCTTGGCCTCACCAAAAATGATCAGCTCCCCAGGTAAGGTTACTTCTTATGATAATATTAAGGAAAATCTAAGAATGGTTTTTAAAAAATCAGGGATATTATGAAATTAAGCCAGGCCATAAAAAATTTTTTAAAATATATAGTTATGTGGGCTATTTCTTTTTATCAGAAGTTTTTCTCTCTGGATCACGGACCCTTAGCTAAATTTTTTCCTTTTTTAGGCTGTCGTTTTTATCCGACCTGCAGCGAATATACTTACCAGGCCGTTGAAAAATACGGCGTAATCAAGGGTTTATGGCTGGGCTTAAAAAGGGTTTTGCGCTGTACTCCCCTGTCCAAAGGCGGTCATGACCCGGTTCCATAAAAAAACGTCCCGCGGAACGGGACGTTTGAAAGATTCAATTTAATTTAAAGGACTGGACGATTTTTTGGTAAAGAGGCAGATAAACAGCCTCTTTCTTTTTTTCCGGAAAATACCCCAAGATCAGGTAATTCCACTTTGGTCCGCTAATGACCGTAGCCAGGTAGTAGCAGCGTTTATCCCTGAGAACATATTGCTCATAATTCCCTGGGATTTTGTTCATCTGGTTTTCTTTCAGGTAGGTAATAATTTCCGAGAAGTCGGCAATGGGCAAGATTTCGATTTTAAGCCCGGAGATAAGTTCCAGGGTTTGTTTTTGGTGAGACAAGGACTTCGGATGATAAAGGGCAATGTAATTATTGGCCTCATCAGGTACCAGCAGCCAATTAGACGGGTATTCAAGGGAAAACCCGAATTTGGGACTGTGATAGAGTGTCATTTCCCGGGACTGATTGGCGTGGCTTAAAGCCATGCAACCTATGAACAGCAACCCCAGAAAAAATTTTTTCACGGTCAGTCCTCCTTTTTTTCGCTAAATCTGAGTTTCCCTAGGTCAATTGCCATCTCGCGCATGACTTCCGGACTTTTACTTTTGGTCCCAACCAGGTAAAGCCAAAACATCAGACCAATAGCTAGTCCCAAAAGCCCGCCGCCGCTCATTAAGTAAGCCAGAATTTGTAAAGTACCATACTGCGGGTTGGGTGCGAAGGCTGTCATAAAAAACGGAACAATCAGGCGGTTAAACAGCCCTGAAATTAGGCCGATAATCAGCCAGAAGGATAAGACGCACTTGAGCATATTCCACGCATTTTCAGCTTTTTCCTTCATCTTTTTTCCCCTTGTTCTTTGTCACGGGTAAAACAAAAATCCTAAGTTAATAGGATAATAAAAAGTATAGGCTAAAAATAATTATTTGTCAATCCTCAATTTTTACGGTTTTAGTCCTGGCCTTTTCTCCGGAGACAAGGATTATTTTGTTTTTGGGTTTTTGGAAGTGTTCGCTTAAAAACGCAATCAGCGCTTTGTTGGCTTTGCCCTCAATGGCCGGAGCCTGAAGCTTAATTTTTAAACTGCCATCAGGCTGTTCTATAATTTTATTAATTTTGGAACTTGGGATGACTTTAATTTTTAGGTTGGTCATAGTGAGAAGTTATTCGGTAACGAAATGCGTATCGTTAGGTATTTAATAACATTAGACTTTGCCCATTGACGATACGGGCATCGTAACCCTTTGACCTTAAGCCTTCACTGTGCCAGCTGGCAACCATTCTCGTTTTTAAAGCAAGCATAAGGAATGCCAACTTCCGGCCTTAGGTATTTACCCCAATCGGCTGGAGCATCTTTGCAAATATTATTGGTGCAGCCAAAACAGTCAACTTGTTGAGTAGCGGGATTTTGCAGCAGGATACAGTCGCTATAGCGAATTTTTTCAGTCGGTACAAAAAAGATAGTAAAAAGTATGGCGACAACAACTACTACAGCCACAAAGATTATGATAATTAAGATGTTTTTGCGCATAAGAAATAAGGTTTAAAGTATTTTAGACGCATCGCCTCGGCCTTGTCTTAGCACTTCTGTTTTTCCCGCAGACAGGTCTATTATGGTTGACGGCTCTTGAGCCAAAAGCCCTATATCAATAATCAAATCAATTTTATTAGCAAGTTCTTTGGACATTTGTAGCGGTGAGGTCATAATTTCTTCGCCGGAAATATTCAGGCTGGTCGTTATAATCGGGTGACCAAGCGTTTTGACGATTTGTAAACAGATTTGATTATCCGGGATGCGGATGCCGACGGTTTTATTCTTGGCAAGAAAAGTTGAAGGTAATTTATTTTTGGCTTTTAAAATGAAAGTAAATGGCCCGGGCAGGACTTTTTTCATTATATGAAAGGCGTGATCAGAAATAATGGCGTACTGAGCGACATGTTTTAAATCAGCACAGATTATGCTGAGCGGTTTTTTGGATTCGTGTTTTTTCAGTTGGTAGATTTTTTTAATGGCCTCTTTATTGAAAACATCACAGCCCAGGCCATAGATAGTATCTGTCGGATAGACAATAATGCCGCCGTTTTTTAATACTTCAACGACGTGGGCGATTTTTTCAGCTTCGGGGGTATTTTGGTTGATATTAATAATCATATATGGGGTAACCTTGGAGGCTAAAGCCGTCTGCGTTACTGTTTCTTTTCAAATAAGTACCACAAGGTATTTTTTTTCGATTTTGAAAATTCAATTTTTCTGACAACATAAAGTAATAAAAACATAAAAATAGTGGCAATCATCGCAACAGCATACCAGCCCAGGCCGATCGCGATACCGACAGAGGCAATAGCCCATAGCGCTGCGGCTGTGGTCAGGCCTTCCAGTTTTTCTTTATGGAAAATGATTACGCCGGCGCCTAAAAAGCCCATGCCGCTAATTATTGCGCCAACCAAGGTCGTAGGAGAGGAATTTTCAAACTGCGTAAACCCTTGTATCGCTAATATAGTTAAAAGACAAGAGCCCATGGCAATCAGCGCGTAAGTGCGAGATCCCGCTGGTTTGCCCAGGGTTTCACGTTCTAGTCCAATAATTCCTCCTAGTACAATGGCTAATAAGATTTTAGCGGCAATTATTAAAATTTCCCACATAAAATATAATTAATTATAATTTAGCAACTTGAAGTTTTTAAAAATTGCTTTATAGTATATAGTATATCAAATAGTGGGTAGTTACCGAAATCAACCCGTTTTTATTTTTGTGTTTTTAAGGAGGGAGGGGAAATGAGTAATGACGGATTTGGAGGGGGGAAAGGATCTGACGAAGATAAATTAAGGGCAATGCAGGAGCTGCTTGGCCGATATGCAAATCAGCAAGAGCAGGCCATCCAATTACCGTGCCCATTTTGCCAAGGCAGGCTGGGCAGAAACGACATTGGCTCCGTGAAATGCACCCTCTGCAATAAAATTTATTTTTGTCAGACCCTGATTGAAAGTCAGGGGCTACAAATTGACCTGGAACTCTAAAATTTATTTCCTTAAGGCCGTTGAGCCGTTAGGAGGGCACGCAGTGCCCTCTTTTAAATTGCTACGAATATACTAATTTAGCCCCCAGATTAAGACTTAAGCGGACATTTTTTAAATTTAGGTAATAAAAAAAGAGCCGAGCTACCTCAACCCCTCAATTATGTGTGCTATTATTAGTAGCCTTATATTTTTTCCAGCAGTATCAGCTGCGCCTTTTTTGTTTCAGTATCAAATATGGCAAAAGTCGCCTTATTAAAAAGTCCGGCTAATGTCCCGGGGTTTATAATTGTTGTTTTCCCTATTTGTTCCTGCCAAGGTTTATGCGTGTGTCCATGAAAAACAAAATCATATTTTTGCGACTGAGCCATCTTTTTGGCCACTAAAGGTTCATGACAAAAGACAATTTTCAATTTATCCCGCCTTCGCTCTCCGAGCTTTGGTGGGCAGGCAATTTCCAATTTTCCGGTGTTGCCGTGATAAATTATTTTCGGATATTTTTTTGCCCATAGTTTAAAACCCTCGATATCACCGTCAACATTGCCTTTAACTACATGGATTTTTTCGCCTTTGAAAAGTTCAGCAAATTTACCCAGAATTACGGGAGCGCAAACATCACCGCAATGAATCATCACGGAGATTTTTTGTTTATTGATATAGCCGATAGCCTTTTCAATATTAGGCAGATTGTCATGGCTGTCGGCAATTACTGCTATTTTCATATATCTTAATTTTATCATTAATGGATACGCTTGACAAAAGGCAAAAAATAGTATAAGCTGATATATTCGTGTTCAAGGTAGGCTTTTTTCACAATACAAACAAGAGACAAAGGAGCAAGAAAATGCGTAAATTTTTCGCGGCAATGGTTCTGATTCTGGTCGGCCTGATGGTTCAGGCTTGTGAACAGCCCAAACAGGACGTCAAGATCGTTTATCAGCAGCCCGGCACCAAGGGCGGCGGTACGGTCGATGATCTCAACTGGCAGGACATTTATCGGCAGTCCATCATGTCCGTGCCCAAGATCGAGATCTGGCAGTGTCGGGTTGTGGCCAATGACTGTTTTTAGTACGGTCACGGTTCCGGCTTTGTGGTGGCTGACGGGGTTGTTGCCACCAACTGGCATGTAGCTTCCTATTATAACGATATTGTCTGGGAGCAATTTCCGGATGAGATTACGTATTTCAAGCTGGTCGCCCTTTACCCTGCCCATAACAGTCTCAACGGCAATGAGTTTCTGGCCCAAGAGTATGAAGTCACGGGTATCTTTGGCGATTGGAGCCGAGACATTGCTTTTCTCCAGGTGGAAACTCTGGGACGGAAACATCTGCCCCTGACCAGTACCCGTTGGCAGAATCAGCAGATTTTGGATGAGGTCATGGCCATGGGTTATCCTATTTCCTATGATTTTGTGGCCACCGTTGGGCGTATTACCGCCATCTTGACCAACGAAGACGTCGGCTTGGGCTGGGTTCTTTATGACACCAAGCTGCTCAAGATCGATAGCCAGATTGATCATGGCAATAGTGGCGGACCCTTGCTCAATGAGCGAGGTGAAGTCATCGGCATTAATTTTGCCGGCGTGGCTTATGCCACAGTGACTCACAATTTTGCTTTATCGGCAGATTACCTTGCGGTCTATGATCTGGACACTCTTGAATTTCAGGGTCGGGAAGTTCCCTCCCCGTCGGATTATCATACCCAGGTCATTCTGGACAGTGCTTACTACATTGATCCGTCCGGGTCAAATTATTATCTGCTCAGCCTGAAGCAAAACTGCCTCTACAAGTTTGTCGCCACCGGCGTGGATTTCATTGATCCTAATCCGGTTATTCCCGTCAGCACGCACTTTGATCTATATCGCAACGGCTGGTGGCAGACATCGGGGTATCCCAACATGAGTGATGTCTACAAATCCGACATTCTTTATCGCTGCGACGAGACAGCCAATTACGATCTCAACGTCTATGTTGAGACGTATTTCACCAACTATCCCGGCTGGTACAACCTGAAAATCACCGAGTACTGCCCGATCCCTTAGGGCAGGAATAAATTAAAATCCAAAAGACGGAGAAATCCGTCTTTTTTATTTGGAAAAACGTTTTTTGTCTTTCGGTATCGTTGGGCGTTTCGTTATACGTCAAACGACAAACGAAACGTAAACCGAAACCGAATTACGTTAACCGAAAATAAAAAAAGGGACGCGTTTTGTTTCGCGTCCCCAGGGACTTGTTGTTTTTTGTTGTTCTCATCGCGGCGCTGTACCCGCGACATTTTCGGAACAAGATATTGTTGTTTGTATTGTTACGGTTGAGTAACCACCTTGGTGATAAGCGGGGTTCCATCGGGCTTGATGTCGAACGGGCTGTAGAAAACGAACACGTCCTGCATCTCAATGGATGTCGTCAGCCCTGCGTTCGGAGCCACGCTGCAGACCAGGTTAAAGGTTCGCGGAGTGGTGCCCACTACGGTGAAATCGTAGTCATCGCCAGGATATTCGCCGGTTGACGGAGCGAAAAAGTAAATTTCGTAGATGTCTCCGCCGCCCAGATCGTATCCGGAAATGCCGACGTTCAGAGTTTCCAGCGAGACCGCATCTTCGATGTGGCAATTGCTGAAACCCGTGCGATTCCTGAAGATGAAGGGCAGAGAATACAGCTTGGCTTCGTTAGCCGAAGTCTGCATATTGAACTTCATCAGAGTGACGTGGACGCCGGGGGTGATCACGAAGGGACTGTCCAATAAGTTGACCGAGAGTTCGTCCATCTTGACGAAGTCAATCCCCTGAGACCAGGGACCATCGATGATGTATGTGTACATGCCACTCGGCCCGGTGCGGAAGTATCCGCCGGCCAAACGCACGTTTAGCCTCTGGTTGTCGGAATTGGTTTCCACCTGGCACCAGAGCGAGAAGGTTCGGGGCCGGACAGTGATCAGCATGGTTTGGGCGTCTGCATTCTGGTCGAAAAACAGGTAGTTGCCTTCGTTCGATTTGCTCGAACTGTCAGACAACAGCGTGTTTCCTTCCCAGAAGGAGCAGCCCGGAAGATCGCCGTCAAAGTCGGCATTGTACTCAAATACCGGGTTGGAGAAAATGAAGTTGCCGTCCGAAGCCCACATATTGAATTTGTAGACTTCGTAGGTAAAACCTTCATAGACCGTTCCGGTCAGTGAATCATAGGCCAGGCTGGTCTGCACGTGGGTCGTTCCGGTATATTTCGGAATCAGACCATTGGAGGCCAAGCCTGTTTCGGGATTCACTTCGTTTTCGGCATAAATGCCGTTAACGACGACCTGGAATTCGGGTCTCGGATCCCAGAGTTCTTCCAACTGCTCGCCAAAGGTCACATGACCTTTGACCACCAGTTTGGATTCCCCCTTGGGCAAAAAGCTCTCACCCCAGAAGTCGAAACCGTCCATGATGTACTGAGGATCATAGACGATGTTACCATCGCCGTCCTCAATCCAGATGACATCCACGAACCAGAAATCCGGCTCGCTGTAGTTGTCGATCACGTACAGGTCCAGACCAAAGAGACTCGTGTCTTTCTTGGTGCTGACCGTGAAAACGGCCAGGGTCCGGTTGTCACCGGGGGCGATATCGCCAGCCGGCGAGGTCGGATCCAGTGTCACGGAGATGGCGTCGTTGTTGTTGTAGTTGTGGGTGTCACCTTCGTTGACCGTGGTGCAGGCGTTCGCGAAGAACGCCAAGCAAATGAACACGACCGCAAACATCATTTTCTTCATTTTCCTCT
>JAPLYC010000059.1 GCA_026395755.1 Candidatus Parcubacteria bacterium
CAGAGCAAAACGAGTCACTTTAGTCGGGTCAATAATACCGGCCTCCACCATATCTTCAAATTTATCATCAGCCGCATTATAGCCCTGATTGCCTTTTAATTTTTTGACTTCATCAACAATGACTGAGCCTTCTTTGCCGGCATTATTGGCAATCCATTTCAAAGGTTCTTCCAACGATTTGCGTAAAATATCCAAGCCGATTTTTTCTTCACCTTCCGCATCAACATTATCCAAAACCAATCGCGCGCGTAACAGTGCAACCCCACCGCCAGGCACAATGCCTTCTTCCACAGCAGCTTTAGTCGCTGATAAAGCATCTTCAATTCTGTGTTTCTTTTCCTTAAGTTCAGTTTCAGTTGCAGCCCCGACTTTCAAAACAGCCACACCGCCGGCTAATTTGGCCAAGCGTTCCTGAAATTTTTCTTTATCAAAATCAGAATCAGATTTTTCCAGTTCGGCTCTGATTTGTTTAATGCGTTCTTCAATAACATTTTTATCTCCCTGACCGTTTATAATGGTTGTATTTTCCTTGGTTGCGACCACACGACCGGCCTGACCCAAATCATCCAACTTGGTATTTTCCAGTTTCAAACCCAATTCCTCGGTAATCACCTTACCGCCGGTTAAAATGGCCAGGTCTTCCAGCATCGCTTTTCTGCGATCGCCAAAACCTGGAGCTTTGACTGCCAAAGTATTGAAAGCGCCGCGTAATTTATTGACCACCAATGTCGCCAAAGCTTCGCCGTCAACATCTTCGGCAATAATCACCAGTTCCTTTTTACCCATTTCCGCCAGCTTTTCCAAAATCGGCAAAATGTCGGAAACAGAAGAAATTTTCTTGTCAGTAATTAAAATGTGACAATCCTTATATTCTGATTCCATGCGCTCAGCATTAGTAACCATATAATGAGAAAGGTAACCTTTATCAAATTGCATACCTTCCACAAATTCCAGATCCATACCAAAAGATTGTGATTCTTCTACCGTAACCACGCCGTCTTTGCCGACCTTATCCATGGCCTCGGCGATTTTCTTTCCGATTTCAGCGTCATTGGCTGAAATCGAAGCTACCTGAGCGATTTCTTCATTACTAGAAACCTTTTTAGAAATATTATTCTTCAATTCATTTACAATCGCTTCCACGCCTTTTTCAATGCCGCGCTTAATGGCTAAAGGATTGGAACCGGCCGTAACGTTCTTAATTCCTTCATTAATCATGATCTGAGCCAATAAAGTTGCGGTGGTAGTTCCGTCACCGGCGACATCATTGGTTTTGGACGCGACTTCTTTAACGAGTTCAGCGCCGATATTTTCAAATTTATCTTCCAGCTCAATTTCTTTGGCCACAGTCACGCCGTCTTTGGTAATCACCGGAGCGCCAAAACCTTTATCCAAAACAACATTGCGTCCCTTGGGACCCAAAGTAATTTTGACAGTATTGGCTAAAATATCTACCCCCCGCTTCATGGCCTCACGGGCCTTGGTGTTGAATAAAATTTGTTTGGACATATGTTCAGAAAGTTAATAATAATTAAAAAACGTAAAGGAGCTATAGGAGCTAAATGGGGATAGGATAATAAGGGAATATGGGAAATTTTTCCCTTTTACCCTTTTTCCCTTATAGCTCTTTTAGCTCTTATTCCCCTATAACTGCCAAGATATCCTCCTCCTTTATAATCATCAGTTCCTTCTCGCCCGGCAGTTCGTCCGGAGAATATTTTTTAAAGATAACCTTATCCCCGACTTTAACTGACATTAGAGAGCGGGTTCCGTTTTCCAAAAGCTTACCAGGTCCCATGGCTACCACTTCACCTTTTTCCGGTTTTTCTTTATCAACCGTGTCAGGCAAAATAATGCCGGCTTTGGAAACTTCCTGGCCGTTGATGGGTTTGATTAAAACGTGGTCGTTGAGAGGCTTGTAGTTTGGCATAGTTTTGTTTATTAGTTTTTGTTAATTTGTAAAATAGAGATTATTGGCTTATCTTATTAAATATTAGCTAAAATGTCAAATAAAAAGCTTAGCGCACAAATCGAAGGAGCGATTAATGAATCGCTCCTTCGATTTGAGGGAAATGCATGATTCGTTTTGAGTATAAGGCTAAGCCTTGAACGTCATGTGCGTAAATTTTGCTATTTCCAACAATCACTTAAGGCTTAGCCTTGAATGACAGTCGCGTTCCTCAAAAAAAAAAAAACCCGCACTAATCAATTGATCTAATGCGGGGAAAAGTTAAACTTGAGTAACGTGAATTTAATCAATTACCGACCGAAAACTGCGATCAGGACGACAGGCTCGAAAACCGCAATAAATTATCTTCATTTTGCCGGCAACAGTGTGACAGCACGGCACGTCATCATGATCATAAGCAGGATAGGTTTTCGAACCGGCGCAAATCGTCCAGCCTTTCTGATCCAAGAATTTCCCGGTCAGCCAATTATAGAAGATGTAAAATACCGCATACTCTTCAAAAGTGATGGCTCTGGATTTTCCAGATAACGCTTCATCCAGACTATATGAAGCCGACCTATCTCGGTTTTCCGCATCAGCTTCAACACCATCTCGAATCCAAACACCGTAAGATTTGGGAAGCGCATATCGATCGGAGAATAATTTTCTTGAGGCAAGAGGATCTTCCTCGAAAATTTTTCGTTCTGCACCTTTGGCAAAAATTATTTCCCGATCCAGGCTCTTCATCATGAGGATAAACCAATTGAAACCTCGCTGTTTTTTAGGAAGTTCAAGCTGTAAAAAATCGTTTTCTATACCCCACACTTCCTTATAAAAACATGCCCACAATCGATGCCAATCAGGAATAACCAGCGCAGAGGCCAGTACTTGCTGCAGCATTTTCTGATTACTGATCCAAAACTGCATTTGATCAGGAGTCAGATGCGGAGCCTGCTTGCACAACGCAGCCCCAAACTCCAAAGTTTGTCTGGTGGTATCCTGTTTCGGGACGGTTCCATGATTTTGCATGGACGGTTCCCTCCTGGCGTTTTTAGCCCGCCGGCTTAATTATCCGGATTATCCGGATGTCTAAATTTAAACAAATAACCTATTTACTGTCAAATAATAAACAATTCTAGGAATAATTCACCAACAAAAAAACGGCCCCGCATTGCGAAACCGTTTGAGGTATATTATTTGCCTAAAAATCTGGCTAAACGACTCAAGCCCTCTGCCAATTCCCCCGGTGATGCGGCAAAGCTGAGCCTGACCCAGCCGGGATAGCCAAAGGCCATGCCGGGTACGAGTCCCAGCTTTTCCTGTTCCAGCAAATCCTCGCAGAATTTCAGGTCGTCAGGATTTTCACCTGGGATCTTGAAGAAAAAGTAGAACGCGCCCTGTGGCTCCATGTACTCCAAACCTGCAGCTTTGGCAAAAGGCACAATAATACCATTGCGCCGATTTTCGTAAGCTGCTTTCATTTTCTTGACATCCTCGGTGCAGTTTTCCAAAGCTGCCAAGGCAGCGTACTGAGAAATTGAGCTGGCACAGCTGGAAATCTGCGACTTGAACTTGGCCATAGCCGCAATCACTTCTTTGGGACCGAGTGCATAGCCCAGACGGTAGCCGGTCATGGCATAGGCTTTGGATGCGCCATCCAGAAGAATGGTTTTTTCTTGCATACCGGGAAATTGGGCAATGCTGGCATGGACATTTGCACCATAGACGATGGGCGAATAAATTTCATCCGAAATCACCCAAATGTTTTTGTCAGCCAGCACTTGAGCCAGTTTTTTCAGTTCGCTTGGGCTGATGACCATGCCTGAAGGATTACTCGGTGAATTCAGGATTATGGCCTTAATTTGTGAATGTTCCAAAATACCGACGATTTTGCCCAGATCCTTGGCATCCACAAAATACGGAATGCCGCCGACCAGTTTGACCATTTCCGGATAGCTGGTCCAGTAAGGCTTGATAATCAAAACTTCATCTCCGGGATTTACCACCGCGGCCAAAGCCAGAAAAATTCCTTCTTTGCCGCCATTGGTGGTCATGATCTGAGTTACGGGATCATATTCCAACCCGCGACTGGTTTTAATGTGCTTACCAATTGCCTGAAGCAAGGGCACAATACCTTTAACCGGCGTGTACTTGGTTTTACCGGTCTTGGCTGCTTCTGCCGTGGCCTCGATTACAACTTGAGGCGGCGCAAAATCAGGCTCGCCCGCGGCCAGAATAATGGTTTCCGGAAAACTAGCTTTCATATCCTTGGCCTTTTTATCAAAAGCCATGGTCACTGATTCCTGAATTTTGCCGACTAATTTTGCCAATTCCATCATTGTCCTCCTTTCTCAGACTCGGTTACTTTTTTGTTTACGGTCTGAACACTATTAATAAACCTTTCCCGCGCCTCCTTAGCATAAGGATTATACTTTTGCATGTCAAGAAAAAGCCGGAAAGAGTCATTAGTTACTGTTTCGTTAACCTTAAGCAATCGTTCGAAACCCAAAGTAGAAATTCTCTGGGGCTTAATGCCAAATTCCTCTAAACCCCGGCCAATAAAATGCACCAGCGCCAGACTAATCGCTGTTTCCTTATCATGTTCTTGCGGAGTCGTTTCAATTATTTTAACTTCTAAACCGTTCAGGACTTTTTTAACCTCCGCTAATTTATCCGGGCTTATGCGCAACGGACAAATCACCCACTGTAAATCTTTCAAACCATTTGCCGCGCTATCCGGCCCAAACATTGGATGCGTGGCCATAATTTCATTATCTTTAGAAATATATTTTTCTAGCCACTGGCTCGGAAAAACTTTTACCGAACAAACATCCATGACCAAACTTCCCTTTTTCAATAAAGGCGCGATTTGCTTGATCATGTCTTCAGTTGCGGAAATTGCCACTGACACAATCACCCAGTCGCACTGGCAAACCTGCTCTAATTTTGCCCAAGTCACTCCCAGCTCTTTAGTTTCATTGGATTTATCTGAACGATTATAAACCAGAACCTCGGCGTGAGGCTTAAGTATTTTTGCAAGTAATTGTCCGAATCGGCTGAAGCCGATGATTCCAATCTTCATATCTTTTTCATGGATTAAACGTTTAATTACTAATTTTTAATTTATAATTATTAATCAATTTTTAATTTCTAAATACTTAAAACATTAAATCATTATTTAAAAATTAATAATTAATTATTAAAAATTAAATTAATAATTAATTATTAAAAATTAGACCTACTAAACCACCTAGAGCCTGATTAAGCCTTTCTAACGGCTAGAAAAGTTGTGAAATTAAATTTTAGATCCTGAATTCCTTCTTCCAAAATCTCCATGCCATACAATTTCGCCGCGCCTTTGGCTGCAATGGTCGCAGTATCAGGACTTAATTTGCCTTCAGCCAAATCCTTAACCGCCTTGGCAGTATCTTCCCACTGGATAATTTCCGCTTGTGGCCACATGCGTTTGATATACATTTTACATTGTTTCAAAGCCTGATCGTGGGAAGCGATCTTTTTAATATCTTCTCTTTTAGTTCCCGGCTTTACGATTAAATTATGGCGAATATCAATTTCAAATAAATTCTCAATATTAAATAAATGCTTGGCCATAGCATAGACTGCCTCATAGACAATACCGCCGTTGGAATTTTCAATGGGAAAAACACCCATATTAATTTCGCCATTATCCAAAGCAGTCAGCACATTTTCCACGGAAATCAAGTACTTGAGTTCATAATCGCTTAAAGCGTTTTTATAAACATAATATTCAGCTGCTTCCTCGGAAAAGGAGCCTTTAGCTCCGGAAACGCCGATGGTGAGTTTTGGCATAAATTTTGGATTTTAGGTTTTAGGTTTTCGATTATAGTTAAGTTAAATTTATACAATTTTAACGCAAAAGTCAAAGCATTGACATTCCATCAAAATTATGCTAAACTTGAATATCGTAATTTGAAAAATGGAGGTCTAACCATGAAGAAAATAGTTTTGTTGGTAATAATAGCAGCAATGTTTACTTCTACTGCCTGCAAAGTAACCAAAACGAACCAGCTGGAACAAAATATGTATACTGCGGTAGCTTCTGAATCTGTTACCAGCAGCAATGATCAGCGCCACAGTACTGTATCTGCACTCAATGGTTCCTGTGAACAAAGCTGCCAAATCCCCAAATAACTGATACAGATATAAGGAGGAAGAAATGCTAAGTAAATTTTTCGCCTGGCTTAAAGAATTCTTCAGCTTTCATCCTGAGGAAACTGTTATCCTCAATTTCCTTGATACCAACGCAAACCAACGGCCTAAATCTCATCCCAAGTACTGGCAACCAGCTTTTATTGCCGGCAAACCCTGGTATCCTCCCCTCAAAGGAATAGTAGATGCCAAGACCCTTTATGGCGATAAATCTATTGCTGAATTGGAAGCCCTACTTGAGCAATCTACCGAACCCACGGAAAGAAAACAAATCCGAAAGATTTTGCAAGTAAAACTTTCGGAGAGAAACAAGCAAAGGAGCAAAAGTCATGAAAAGCCAAGCAATAGACTCGGCCATCGCGGCCTATAAGGAAAAAAACTGGAAAGTCTATTTTCGCCCGATCCATGACGAAATGCCGGTCGAGGATATCACCTTGGCCGTCTACATCGCGGAATCCGAACACGCCTCTAATCTGGCGGAAAGGGGCAGTCTTCCGGACGAATTCCTGTTCCTGGACCTGGAAATCATGGCCGCCGAGCTGCAGCATCCGGAATTGGTACCCTTCAGCCATTGCCAGGGGCACAGCAAAACCTGCAGGCTGAGCCAAGACTGGAACGGACACCTTAAAGGCAAACTGGCCATCGCCACTTACGCTCCGGACAAAATTTCCGGACTCGACACGAAACCGGCAAAAGTCTGCCATCTCTGGCTGATCGAAGCCTAGTTACCAGCCACCCGCCCAAGCTTCTCGAAAGCACGGCGGGTTTTTTTATTTTATTAGAGTTTCAGCATTTTAGAGTTTTAGTGTTTTAGTACTTTATACTTCAGACTTCGGCCTTCGGCCTGCCTACCATAGCTTTAGCGAAGGTAGGACTTAATCCTTACCCGAAAATATCCATAATTAGCCAAATTATAATATAAATTTTTAGCTAACATTAGCACCTACCACCTATTGACTTTTTGACTAAAACATGCTATACTTTTATATTGGGAATTATAATAGTTTAACGCTATTATCCACTCATCCCAGGACGGAATAGTCTCGTGTAGATTATTTTGTTCTGAGATGAGGAACAAAAACCAACCCACACCACCTGCTTGCGCAAGCAAGCTTACACTGCCTTTACTGGCAGAAAGGAGGAGTCGCATGGACGAACGCGAGATCCAGGTGTCGGGGCTGGAGCTTTTCACTGGCAAACAGTGGAGAGAGGCCATCCTGCACTTCCTTCAGGGGATGTTGGCAGGAACGGATTCCGTCACCTACCGTCCGAAGATCGCCTTCTTCGATGGTAGCGGATACGACCTCACCTTCGGCTTACTCGGGAAAGAAACCCCCGTGTACTACGCCGAAGGTAAGACCCTGAACCCGCGGCTTGATCCCAAAGACTGGAGCTTGCATCACGCACAGCTCATAGTCGGGAACAAGCAGTCGGAAGCCGAATGGGGTTTGGCCAGGTTCGTCAACGACGACCAGGTCAAGCTGCTGGTCATTCGGCTCGGTTCCTACCGCCGTCTCACCCTTTGGAAAAAGGATGACGGTGAGCTGGGAATCGCCATCGATTACAGGGACAGCAACCCGTAATCGCAGGCCGACAACAACCCCCGCCGGCGCGCAAGCTCCGGCGGGACCTCATCCCAGGACGGAATAGTCTCGTGTAGATTATTTTGTCTTGAGACGAGGACGAGGAACAGCAACCCCTCACCACCACACGCTTGCGCAAGCAAGCTTACACTGCCTAAGCCGGCAGAAAGGAGGACACCATGTCCTACAACCACGAGTACCGCGGTTGGGAGCAGTACGAACAGTACTGCAACGGGCTTCGCCTGCAGGGTATCTCCGTACAGGAGGATCACCCCGGGGAACTCGAGTTCCAGGGCCGCGTTGCCTACGAGCGCGGACCCAAGTACCACAGCCACCCCCAGCGCCTGCGGATGGCTCACTTCACCACGAAGGAGGGCAGCAGGATGGTCGTTGAGGAGTGGCTGGCCGTGGATGACCAGGACTGTGATGGAAGGTCCATCATCGGACTCCTGGTCTATCCCGAGAACCTGCGACCAATGATGGTCACACAGGTTCTCGAAAACTGACTAAACCAGGAATCGAAAGATTCCTTAACCCCGCCGCAGCGCAAGCTCCGGCGGGACCTCATCCCAGGACGGAATATTCTCGTGTAGATTATTTTGTCTTGAGATGAGGAACAGTGATACCAACGACATCAAACTCAAACATGAAGGAGAAAGCCATGCAGGATTTCGATCAGGAAATTAAAAAGGCGCTTGCCGGTTCTCGCAAGATGAGGATCAAGTTCAAGCGCGAAGCGGTGGACGATGTCATGTATCTCTGCGGAATGGAACGAGGTGGTATCGTCAGGATTGATGATACCACCGCACTGGTTCTCTCCGCAGTGATGGCATCACGATCCTGGAGCCTTGACGAAAACCGGATCGTTAACCTCACGCTGGGCGAAAACTTCGACCCCAAATGGTTCCGCGGCCGCATGAAAGACGCCCTCGAAGAAATCGAGGCGGTCGAGGCCTAAAAACAAATACCCGCCGAAAAGCTTCTCGAAAGCTCGGCGGGTCTTTTTATTATTGTTACTAATCTACTAATCTGCTACGAATCTACTAATTCGTTACTTTATCCGTAGATCTGTAGCCAATCTGCAAATATGTAACAATTTTCCAAAGCAACCTTATACAACATCATATAACCTAATAAACCTCATATAACCTATTTAACGCACCCACCCAATCGTCTTCACGAACATTGCTAGAGACAGCCACCACAGCATGATGCCGAAATACAGAGTCCATAAATAATGATCAAACGCCATCAATATTAAAATCGCGATAAAAATTGCCGTATAGCCCAAAAACCAAAAATATTTTTCGCGGTAAAATTCATGAACATCGCTGAATTTAAATAGTTTGAAAATATTAAGCAAACTAATTTGCTCATCGATTTTATAAGTCCAGATGCGCCGCATGGCTTCAATTATTATTAATATTAAAACAATAAATCCAAAAATACCCAGCTCAGCCGCGACTAATAAATAAACATTGTGAACCGGCTGATAAGAATAACTGGGAAATTTACTTAAATCATTATTATAAAGCGCCAAAGTATAATTACCCAGGCCGACTCCTGTCAGCCAATTATTTTTAAGCAGCTCTTTGGCCTGGCTTAAATAATTAGCCCGTTCTTGCTGGGATTTTACTTCCAGCCGTTCTTGGCCGTTTATTCTGGTAAATAAAGGCGCGCGATAGATAATGCCTAAAAAGCTGAAAGCAATAACAACAATTAAAACCATGCCTCCTAATTTGCGTAACGCCTGCTTATCTTTGGAAAAGCCGATAAAGATTACTAAAAAGACAAAAGCGATGGCCAGGGCCAAAAATGCACCTTTGGAAAATGTAAAAAAAAGCCCGAGTAAAATTAGGGGCAGACAGATCCAAAAAATAATTTCCTCCCAGTGATGGCGAGCCAGAATTAAACTAACAACCAATAACAGACAACAAACAACGAGAAATCCGGCGAGGATATTAGGATGAGGTAAGGAACCGTAAGCTCGTAAAAGTCTCGCCCCGTTTGTTTCCACCACGGAGACTCCCAATGTTTGGGGCAATTGCTCGGCCATACCCAGCCATTTACTGGCCCAGACCTGCTGAGTCAAAAACTGATAAACCCCCAGGCTGGCCTGGACTGCGCCGGAAAGTATTAAAGCACCGGCCATATTCAAATAACTGAATTTAAAATTTATGGTTAAACAAAGTAAACCTAAGCCTTCCAGCATTTTCAGCAAATAATACCAGGCCGCGTTCTGATCAGTGCCATAAAGGCTGAAAGTCAGATACTGACTGGCTCCATCGCCCAGCTGGCCATAATGCCAAATCCACCTGGTTTGCCAGGGCAGAAGAAAAATGAAGAGATAGAATAAATATTCAATTGTTTTAGCTAATTTAATCATATACTAATTATAGCTTAATTCAGCTATAAAACACAAAAGCCCCGCATCGCGAGGCTAACGTGGTATCTAAATTGTTATTTCAATAATTCTTCCCGTTTTTTCTCAAACTTTTCCAGATATTCGAGTCTTCTGTCACTTTCATGAAATTTCAGCATTTTGTCGGAAATAATAACCCGATTATCTCCCCTGACGGATAAATCCTTTTTCTTTTGGGACATTTTCTTTAATTGCAGTTTTTTCAATTTAGCTTCCAGCCAAGCGCCGAGTTTTCCCTGCCAGAGATATTCCTTGGATTCATAAATTGCTTTGCTAAAAGGAGTGTCATCAACGCGTAAACGCTGGCCCAATTCCTTGGGCAAAAAATTGGGAAAATATTTTTTCAGCCAGGAATTTGCTTCCAAAAGTTTAGTGTAAAAATTTTCCCTTTGGTAAATCGGCTGCAAAGTTGCCAGCCAAAAATCAAGGTAAATGTCATCCTTGGCGATTTTAATGCCTGACAAATCCAAACTTTCGTCTGTTATAAAAAAACTTAAGCAAATTTTGTCTTGAACTTTGGTTTGCGGCGGCCTTAAACCCAAAAAAGTTATTATCACAATCATGACCAAGCGCGTCACCCAGATACGACCGCTGGTCGTAATTACAAATAAATCAATATCGCTTTCCTGTTTGGCATTGCTAAACGACAAGCTGTTACAGACAGCGACTAATTTTAAAAAGGGCAAAAATTTAAACAATTTAAGTGCTTTTAAGGTCAACTTATATTTTTGAGCCGCGATATTATAGCGTTCCAGTCTGATATTTATAATTTCCTGCCTGCCTTTTAAAAAATAAAAACCGCGTTCAGCGGCTGTCAATTTTTTCATTATCTCACTATTTTTCAGGCATTCTTCTATTTCCAGCAAACTAAAATTACCTCCCTGCATACCTTCAGTATAAAGATAC
>JAPLYC010000022.1 GCA_026395755.1 Candidatus Parcubacteria bacterium
GGATAAGCTCCCAAACGCATGGTGCCGCCCATTTTATGAGTCTTAATTTTTTCAATCTGATCTTCCATGGTATGAACAACGGGATACGGCGTATTTTCATCAACTTCAGGGCTATTGGCATTTTCTAAACCGGCCACATGTCGGGCAAATTCAATTGTTGCCAGTTGCATGCCATAGCATAAACCCAGATAAGGTATATTATTTTCCCGGCAATATTTAATGGCCTGAATCTTGCCCTCTATTCCTCTGACACCAAATCCGCCCGGCACAATAATCCCGTCATATTTCTTCAGTTCCGCCAGTTTGGTCGGATCTTTTTCGTATTCTTCCGAATTTATCCAGCATAAAACCGACTGACGATTATTGGCCCAAGCCGCATGTTTAATCGCTTCAATAACTGAGATGTAAGAATCTGACAATGTAAAATTTCCGGTGGCAAAGTACTTACCAACAATGCCGATATTTACTTTATCTTTGGTTGCTTTAATTGTCTCGATTAATTTTTCCCAATCTTTCAAATCCTTACCTTTATCTTTCAATCCAAATCTGGCCAAAATTTTCTCGCCCAAGTCTTCCTTTTCAAAATTCAAAGGAATTTCATAAATATTATCAACATCAGGCGCAGAAATGGCATTGCCTTTGGGAATATTGCAAAAGGTTGCCAGCTTTTCTTTTCGAACATCATCCAGCGGCACTTCAGCGCGGCATAAAATAAAATCAGGGAATATACCGGTGGCATTCAAAGCGCGCACAGCAGTTTGAGTAGGCTTAGTTTTCATTTCCCCGATTTTGGAAGGAATCGGGAAATAGCTGACCATCATGACAATAACATCATTCGGGGTTTCAGTCCGCATCATACGGGCTGCTTCTAAAAATAAAACATTCTGATATTCACCGACCGTACCGCCGATTTCAATAATTGTAAAATCCGCCTTAGCCATTTCAGCCGCTTTTTTAATGCGGGAAATTACTTCCAAAGGCACATGAGGCACGACTTCCACGCACTTACCGCCATATTCCAGATTTCTTTCGCGTTGAATTACGCTCAAATAGACGCGACCAGTAGTCATGTAATTTGTAGACAAAATATCCCGGTCCAAGAATCTTTCATAATTGCCTATATCCTGGTCAGTCTCATCACCGTCATCAGTCACAAAAACCTCGCCGTGTTCAGTCGGGTTCATGGTGCCGGCATCAACGTTGATATAAGGGTCAATTTTAATGGCTGTAACGCTATAGCCTTTGCTTTGTAAAATTTTCCCGATTGACGCGCAGGATACGCCTTTACCTACGCCGGACATCACACCGCCGGCAACAAAAATGTATTTGGGGGTCATATTCTAAAATTAAAAATTAAAAATTTAAAATTAAAAATTGCCGAGGCAATTCCCGAATTTAAATTTTCAATTGGACACAAAAAAGAGAGGCTTTTATTCCTCTCTAGTGACAGTTAGTCCGACCTTGGCAGTTACTCCGGCACCGAAATCAATCAGCACGTCATAATAACCCAAACTTTTAATCGAATGTTCCAGCTTAACATATTTACTGTCTATTTGGTAATTCCTTGAAGCCAATTCTTCAGCGATCTTTTCAGCATTAATTGAACCGAATAAAGTCTTTTTTTCATCGGCCTTGGCCTTAACAATTATTTTGATATTATTGATCTTTTTAGAAATTTCCTTGAATTTTTTAGCGCGATTATGCAAAGCTTTTTCCTGAGAAGTTTTCTTTTGCGCCATTTCCCTGACTGAAAGTTCCGTAGCCATCTGCACTAATTTATTGGGTAGCAAATAATTGCGGGCATAGCCGTCGCTAACCTGCTTCACTTCCCCCACCTTACCCAGATTGGGCACATTTTTAACTAAGACTACCTTCATATTTTAATAAAAAAATTAAGCTTTAAATCTTAATTTCCCCTTTCCTTTATTTTACATTATTAATAAATACTTAGCAAATCCAAGACCCCTTCCTAAACTTATTTACCTGTTATCTAAATTTTCGTACTTTTTCGTGTCACCTTTTGTGCCTGCCTGCCGTAGCTTAAGCGTAGGCAGGGTTCCGATAACAAATTCCCAATTCCTAATTCCCAATATCCAACCTAGCGACCAAATAAACTGCTCCAAAAGCCTTTTGATTCCGGTTCTTCCTGTTCCTCACTAATTTCCTGAGATACGCTGATTATCTGATTATAAATCCGCTGAGCTTCGGTTTTAACGTAGTCGGAATCATAGTCTCCGCTGTGGGCAGTTGTACCTTGATAGGACGCCTGTTTTTGGTCAATATGCAGGTTCAGGACTAAAGGATCCTCGGAATTAATATACATGTGAAACCGCGGGTAAATTCCATTGCCCAAACGTCTGGAATAACTGACTTCGGTTGCCCGAAAGTCGCGCACCAACCCATAACCGCAGCGCTTAATTAAAAAATCCGGGTTTTGTCTGAACTTCTGGTTAAATTGAATTTTCATACGTATGTTTTATTTAATAATTTTCACTAATCCATTATCCGCATCTACTTCCACCATATCCCCGTCTTTAAGAACTTTGGTGGCGATTTTAGTCCCGATAATGCAGGGCTTTTTTAATTCACGGGCAATGATTGCGGCATGACAGGTAATTCCGCCTTCATCAGTGACAAAGGCTGCTGCTTTTTTCATAAATGAAACCAGTTCAGGCTGAGTCATGGGAGTAACCAGTATATAATCATTTTCTTTATCAAGTTGATCTAATTTTCCCTGGTTATGATAGTCAGTCACTAATAATTTTATGACTTTACCTTTCGTTTTCCCCATATTCCCGATTTGCCCGGAGATAATACCTTCCCGTCGAGCTTGTTCTGCTAATATTTGCTCGGGATTTTGAGCTGACAAATATTCTTTTATTTTCAATACATTCTTACCGGTAAAAATTGTTTTATCGCCGTTTATAAAGCCAAAGGCAATCGGCCGATCAATAATTGCAGCAATGTCCACATCGCTACGTTTTTCCAGGATTTTTATTATTTCCTCATTAGTAGCATTTTCTAAAACTCTAACATCTATTTGAAACTTTTTGTTCAATATTTTAATAATTTCCAAATAAACCTTCCAGAGGTAATTTGACACCAAATCATCGAGTTCCATTCTTGCTGATTGCAATTCGTGGATTTTATTTTCATCGGTTATCGCAAATAATTCATCCGTAAAAAACACAAAACGACTGTATATATTACTATTAATTTTAGCCAGTTGAGATATTACCGCTGTGAAACCGGCGATATTACTAAGACTACGCGCCTGTTCGGCAATTTGATTTAAGGCATTTTTCGCTTCTTCATTATACAACCTTACATCAACTATAATCTGATTAATAGTATCCAAATCAGCAATTTTAATTTTTGTAGTCAAATCAATCCAGCCTTCATAATTTTCATCTTGCAAGACAATGCCGGTCGGCTGATAATTTATTCCCAATTTTTGCGCGTAATCATTCTGCTCATAGGATCTCAACATTGGTTCAAACAAAATGACCGGGGTTTTGGGAAATTCAACAATTCGTTCAAATTGTATTTTTGTATTTAAAAACTTATTAATATCCATAAATTTTAACTTAATATCTTTACTATCCCCTTATCAGCCCGCCGGAGGCGGACCAACTTACCATATTATTTTTGTAAAATTTTTACAATACCGCTGTTGGCATCCACTTCAACCATATCACCGTCTTTGAGAACTTTAGTAGCAATTTTAGTCCCAATAATACAAGGCTTTTTTAATTCACGGGCAACAATAGCGGCGTGGCAGGTAATCCCGCCTTCATCCGTAATAAACCCGCTAGCTTTTTTTAAAGCCGGTAAATAATCAGGGGTGGTCATGCTTGCCACTAAAATATCACCGTCATTAACCTTATTCAGGTCAACTAGGCTGGACACTATTTTAACCGGCCCGCTGATTTTTCCTAATTGCGCGCTTTGGCCTTTAAACTCCTTAAGTTCGGGCGACTCTGCTTCATCCTTTTCAAATTCAAAATTATATCTATTTTCCAAATCCGCCAAACTTAAGTTGGTCAAAACTTTCCCATTGAGATACACATAGCCTTGTTTTCGCGCGTTAATTTCTGCGGCAACTATCTGACCGGGATTCATAATTTCCTCAAAAGTTAAAAAATCTACATCTGACTGATGCTCGGGTATTTTCAATTTTGCCAAATCCAGCAAAACATTAGCTGCTTGATATTCTATTTTATCAGTGCTATGCCTCAAGTCATAAGCCTGTTTGGCGATATTTTTTAATTCAGGGTCATCAACCAATCTGCCCAAGGTAACTGAAACAGAAATCATGGGCCAGGCGCTGACAATATTCCTATATATTTTTTCAAAATTACTTACCTCCGGATCTTTGGCTAAAGTTTCAATGGCTGTGATGTCATCTTGGTAAGATTTAACCAATGGCGGGAATGATTCCGGCTTTTTGCGAAAATACTCAATCAACGGTTCCAAGTAAGTCTTAGGATTATTCATGTCATAATATACATCAACGCCGCCTTTCCCGTTATAAATAAACAAAGGCTCAAAATGCATGGCACCCTCAGTCAGCTTTTCCAGGCCGTCACACTCTCCCAAATACCAATACTGCGCCGTCAAAAGCGACATTGACCTTGTAAAAAATTTTTTTAATATTCGTTTTTCAGACATAAAATTTAATTTGTCATGGTGAGCATAGTCGAACCATGACCGCTTTGCCACCCTTCGACTAGGCTCAGGATGACAAAGGACTACAAAGTAGTTATCGGCCTGCTCTGCACTATAAAAAATTCCCAATTACTTAATTTCTTCGTCATGGCCCATTCAATATCGCAGGGGAAGCCATAATGCTTTTCAATCTGAATACAAATTTTAGTCAGTTCAATAATTTGTTCAGCACCTAACTTTTGTTTGCCCCGATCATCCTTATCTATTTCAACCCAATGGTTGCCGCCTTCCAGCTTACGCATTATTTTCCTCTCTTGATCAGCAATATTAACATCAATAATTTCCAGATTATCTTTATGGATCACATAAGAATCCGGCGTGATTTGACCGGAAACAATCGCCTCTCCCAGACCATAACCGGCCTCAATTATCATCTGGTTCTTATCTTTGGTTACCGGATGAACCGTAAAGCAAATACCTGAAATGTCTGACTGCACCATGGCCTGAATAACCACAGCCACGGAAACTTTAATCTGGCGCATACCTTTTTCCATGCGATAAACAATAGCCCGTGGGGTGAACAAAGACGCCCAGCAGCGTTTCACATTGCCCAAAACGTGATCTTTATCAGTATTTAAATAACTTTCCAGCTCCCCTGCCCATGATGCAGTGGAAGAATCTTCAGCCGTGGCCGATGAACGCACCGCTACAAATTGAACGCCCAGTTTTTTATACTCGCTTAAAATTTCATTTTCCAAATCTTTGGGAAATCTTACGTCATGAATTAAATCACCAATAGTACGTGAAGCCTGATCAACAGAATTTACATCTTCATAATTTACCTTGTCTAATTGCGCTTCAACTTCCTGAGTCAAATCAGTTTCAGCCAAAAAACGATCAAACGCCTTGGCAGTCACCACAAACCCTGGCGGCACTGGAATACCGACCCGCGTCATTTCACCCAAAGAAGCACCCTTGCCCCCGGCCAAATGGGTATCATTTTTGCTCAGTTCTTTAAAATTCATGATTAAATCAGACATAAAAAAATTTATAATTAACAGCTTAAATATACCAAATATTTGCTAAAAAATAAAGCATTTGAAACTTCAAAATTTTGTCCTTTTTTGTCCTTGACTAAAATCACTGAGTTTGCTAATTTTATTAATTATAGACAATGTAAGCTCTTTCGAAAAACTAACTTGAAAAAAGGAGACAAAACGTGAAAACCAAAAGCATGGCGGCAATTTGGGCAATTTTGATTCTGGTCTTTGCCCTTACCAGCTGTGATTGCCCCAAAGACCATGGGAATTCTCACCATAACGGACCGCAGCCTGTTGTTTCCAGCCTGACTATCAATAATCTCGGCGCGCTTAAACAAAAAGTCGTAGCCGGAAAAACTGCCTTCATCTGGCTGGAAACGGAGTTTGACACCCTGGAATCAGGCGATTCCGTCAGCGTCACAGCGCTTACCCTGCAGGATGAATTTTCCGGCAGCGGCAATTTTACCGAACTGCAGAACCTCGAAATTTGGGCGGATCTTGATCCCTCGACTGATTCTATCCGCGGGGACAAGTATGAAACTCAAATTTCCGGCATATTGGCCACACCTTTTGGCAGTAGCCCTGCCATACTCACGGTCAATCTTCCAGTGTCATTTGATATTCCTGCGGAAAATTCCATCCCAGTGGCCATAATCGCCGACCTTTCCGTTACGGCAGATTATGCAACTCCGGGAACCCACTCCCTGAGTATTATCGATGCTCAAGCTTTTGGCCAAAAGACAGGAAATGCCTGTCTGCCTGAAAATGGGACGCTGAATATCATCGGTGCAGGTACTCTTGTCAGTATCTTTGAAAAAGGTAAAATCAGCGTCGCCATCAACACGGATTCACCTAAACGCAGAATATTACTTGGCAATTCAGCCAGTGAATCAATCATGAAATTTGACGTCACTCTTGATGATGTCGAAGACATGACCTTGGTTCAGATCGGCTTTGGTGTAATTGGCAATTACAATGCCGATTGCGGCACCTGGCTATTTCATGATGGCGTCCAGATTGGCGGACGAATTTTTCCTCCCAATACCGGATTTAACATCATGCTGCAGTCTAACTATGTTTTGACGGCAGGAGAAACCCAAACCTTTGAAGTTGTCATGAAAACTTGCACTCCTAATGGCTTGTGGATTCCTAATTACATGCCCTACCAAATTACGACTTCTGCTGACAGCTTTATCGGCTATGGTCATGATAGCCTAAAACAGCCGCAAGGAACGCCTGATACCGTCCCCAGCGCCAATTATGCTGTTTATGCCTCCAGACCTTACTTTAATCTGAATGCCAGTTCACCATCGGGAGACTTAATCCCCGGCATTAGGACGCCCTTGGCTGTTTTTAATATCACCGCTGACTTAAAAGGTGATATTTCTTTAACTTTTGGCAGTAATAACTTCCTGAACTTCATACTCTACGGAAACTGCCAAAGCAACCAAACCGCCAGCCTCATTTTTGAAGATGAGAATGGAGTATTTTTAAATCAGTTCGGTTTGGCATTAGGTGAAGATACCTATATAGCCTTTTACTTTAATGCCAATAATCTGATAATACCGGCCGGACAGACAAAGCAAATAAAAGTATTTGCCGATACAACCAGCTGCACTACAAAAGATGACGCCCTGCAAATTTCCATATATCCCAATTTGTCTTGGGGGATAAAAGGATCTGGTGCCTATCGCGATGGCGACCTGGTAATGGGTCAGGAAATATTTGGCTATCCGCTAGTCAAACCCTAATCATAAATCAAAAGACCCCCGCGACGCGTGGGTCTTTTTTAATTATTTGGCTTTTTGAAATTTTACTATTATGACCGGATCGTACTTATTTCCAAATTCATCCTGAATTTCCACCTTCTCGCCTTTTATTAATTTATTGAAAGCCAGGTCGCTGATCATTTCATTATCAGCCTCAATGTCCAGTTTCAAATCTTCAAGCTTTTCAAAATCTTTGATCATGGCTGTCTTGATAGCGGTTTCAATTTCTTTTTTCTGGATTTTTACTTTTTCCAGATCTTCTTTAATTTCGTGATATTCACTATGATGAGCTAACTCGCTTTTATACGCCTCGCGAATCAATTTTTGTTTGTTTTTAAAATCTTTAACCCGGTCAAAAATTTCTTGGATTTCTGGCATAAATATTTAAAAAAAATAATGCCGCAAAGCGGCATCCCGCCACGGCAGGATAATTTAAATTACCATTTTATTATACAGCAAACTCCTAAAACTTTCAATTGTTGATAAAGTATATCCATGCTTCTTATGGGTCAGCTAACCGGTTTTATCATCTATGTAAAAATTCACCAAAAATATATTATAACACAAAAAGTAAATCTAGCTTTATACCTAAAATTAGCCAAAAATAACTCAGATTGGATAAAAATACTTGACAATTGTTTACAAATTTGATAAGTTAGTCTATTGTTGAATTAAAAGGAGGGTGGCACCTTTATAATATATATTTAAGCAAAGGCAAGGGAGCAAGCTTTTTTCGGTTAACCCGTTTTCCATAGGTAGGAAAACGACACAAATCCAAAGAAAAAGAAAAGGAGAAAAGACGATGAAAAACGTGTTCAAGACTTTCCTGCTGATGGTGGCCGTGCTTGTGCTGGCCCTGTCGTACAACTGCGCCAGCCCCAGCGGTCCCGGTGGCGGTGGCGGCGGCCCCAAGCCCATTCCGGGCACCAACGATGTGGAAATCAGCGTTGGCATCGACTTCACCAACGAGGAAACCGGCTCCAATCCCTATTGGGATGTCCAGCCCCTCCTGGTGACCCCCGGCGTCCCGCCCACCCAACTGATGCTCTTCGGATCCATCGAGTCGCGGGCCTGCTATGACCCGTACAACTGCGCCATCGACCGTACTTCCGAAGTGGTTGGCGGGGCATGGCATCACACCTACAGAGTGCCCATCAATACGCCGCTTCATATCGGCTACAGCTTGGGCAACTATTTGCGCGGTGATGGCATCACCATCAATGGAGTCGCGTTGACTACCTACCAGGCCCTGGGCACTGCCCCGGCTCAGTGGGGCGTCGCGTGCTTCATTATCTCGAGAAACACGGATGGAACCAACACGGTCACCGGCAACCCCAGCTGCACCGCCGTAGCCCGGCGCGCCCAGATCGTGGTTACCGGAGATTCCGGCGGCAGCGGGCTCAGCTCTTACTCCAACAGCATCTACAATATGCCCTACGACGATCCGTTCCTGATGAACACGGGCGCGTATGTGGCCTATTCCGGAGTCGCTGGTGAAGGGCCGATCACAATCCAGACCGGATTGTGGCAGAACCCCACTCCCGGCGGTATTACGCAGTCCATGGTATACAACGCCGTGGTGCATGCGTACACCGAGGAAATTCCCTTTCTGCTTTCGACCCAGGCCAATTTCTGGGCCATTCATCACCCGCCCCGGGACCCGACTTGCGTCGGCGCCGTTCCGGCTTGCGCGGCCGAACCCCAATACGGCATCTACATGAACATCATGCCTTTGGGAGGCGGCGCCGTTCAGTGCACAACCCAGTTGTGGCACTACGTCGACTTCGACGCCACGGCAGCTTCCTACATCGGTGAAACCTTCACCGGTTTTTCGACCACGACCAACTGCATCACCCAGGACCCCGACACGCGCGACGCGCCTGCCGGAACCTGAGTTCCCTGCCTTTGCCACCCAAAAGCCCTGTACCATCCGGTACAGGGCTTTCTTTTTTTATCTTTCTTATTTTATTAGGGCTTGCAAAATTTCTTTGGCTTTATCCAATTGAGGATCCTTATCATTGCTAAAATCATCTTCTGTTAATTCAACCTCAATATCAGGCTTAATGCCCTCACCATCAATGGTATTTTCATTGGGCGTCAGCCACTGCGCAATTGTTAATTTAATCGCCGAACCGTCATCAAGCGGAAACAGACTCTGAACTGAGCCCTTACCAAACGACTTTTTTCCCACTAAATTGGCAATCTTATAATCTTTCAAGGCGCCGGCCACAATTTCCGAACCTGACGCGCTGCCTTCATTAATCAAAACAACCGTCGGAAAATCCTTCAGCCGAGGAGTTACCGTTGATTTATGCTCCTGCAGCCTGCCGTCGCTATATTTTTCAAAAACCACAACCTTATTATCAACCCATTCACTGGCCACATTAATGGCAGTATCCAATAATCCGCCGGGGTTATTCCTTAAATCAAAAATTATACCCTTGGGATTTTTGGCAATAATGGACATAATCGCCTTGTTAAAATCAGCATCCGTATCTTCATTGAAATAGCGCAATTCCAGATGGACAATATTATTATCCAGCATTTGCCATTTAACACTCTGGATTTGGATTTTTTGCCTGGTTAATTTATATTCCTTTACTTCATTAATACCGTCACGGGCAATGGATAACGTCACATCTGATCCCTTCGGTCCTCTTATTTTACTAACTGCATAATCCAGGCTCATGCCGGCCGTATCTTCCCCGTCTATGGCATAAATATTATCGCCGCTTTTTAAACCGGCTTTTTCCGCCGGCGAATCAGGCAAAGGCGCTACTATGGTCAGCTGCTCCTTCTTAATGGCTACTTCCGCCCCAATACCCTCAAAACTCCCCCCTAATTCATCATTAAACTTCTTATTGGTTTCAGGATCAAAAAATATGGAATGTGGGTCTCCCAAGGCTGCCACGCTACCGGCAATGGCTCCATAATAGAGCTTGGGTTCGCTGACCGGCTGCTGAACATAATTATCCTCAATGATTTTCCAGGCATCCCAAAACATTTTAAAATTTATATCCTTGGACAGGAACTTGGGTTCAACTTTTTTATTAAATACCTGACCGGAATCAGCGACCTGACTAGCGTCATTGATTACTTTATACGATTGTCTACCGCTGACCAATCCCAAAAGGAAAGCGACAAAAATCAAAAGCAATACTACGTAAAACTTCATAAAACTGCCGAAAAATTTTTTCTCCTGTTTGGGTGGACCCCAAAGCGAAGGACGATCCATAAAATAGAATTTAAAAATTTAGAATATACAGATATCTTATCAAAAATAAGCCAAGCGCGCAATCTTGAAAATTTACCGCCAATAAGCTACAATGGTAATATCCAAAAAATAACTCAATAACCCATATAAATCCCGGGAGTTGGGCAATTACCAAAATTTATATATGGAAAAGTATATTATCAACGGAGGTAAAAAATTAAGCGGCGAAATCGCAGTCTCGGGGGCTAAAAATTTAGCCCTTAAAATATTTCCGGCGGCTATTTTATCCAGCCAGCCGATTTTGGTTAAAAACGTGCCGGAGATTGAGGACATACAGCGTCTAATTGAATTAATGGAAGATCTGGGCGCAAAAATCACCACCCAGGCCAAGGGTGAATATTTAATTTCAACCGAAGAAATAAACAAGACCAAATTAAGACCTGACCTGGTTCACTGGCTGCGTTCCTCCATTATGCTGGCGGGGCCAATGCTGGCGCGTTTTGGTGAAATCACTCTTACCCACCCGGGCGGCTGCGTGATTGGCCAAAGACCGATTGACTTGTTTTTAGAGGGTTTCCAAAAAATGGGAGCAAAAATGATTGACAACGGCGCTGATTATACCTTGCAAGCCAAAAAGCTTAGGGGCGCAAAAATCATTCTGCCCAAAATCAGCGTAACCGTAACCGAGAGTTTACTGATGGCAGCCACTTTAGCCGAAGGCGTAACGGAAATAAAAAATGCGGCCATGGAACCGGAAATCGTGGCTTTAGCTGAATATTTAAATACTCAAGGCGCCAAAATCCAAGGCGCAGGCACTCCGGTTATTACCATAACCGGGGTCAAAGAATTATCAGCAGGTGAATTTGAAATTATTCCCGATCGGATCGAAACCGGTACTTTTACTATCTTGGGGTTAATAACCAATAGCCAAATAAAAATTACCAAATGTAATCCCGAGCATATTGAGAATTTACTTTACACCCTGAACAAAGCCGGAGCCAAACTGGATATTGGCCCGGATTATATTATTACCTACCCCAGCCAGTTGCATGGTGCCAATATTGTTACCCATGAATATCCCGGTTTCCCGACTGACTTACAAGCGCCTTTCACGGTTTTAATGACCCAAGCCCAGGGTATAAGCCTCATTCATGAAACTATTTTTGAAGGCCGCTTATTCTACACTGATATTCTCAACCAAATGGGAGCCAACATTATTATGTGTGATCCTCATCGTGTAGTGGTAAACGGACCAACTCCTCTTTATGGCCGAAAAGTAGCCAGCCCTGATCTGCGCGCCGGTATAAGTTTAGTCTTGGCAGCGCTGGCCAGTCAAGGCACTTCGACCATAGAAAATATATATCAAATAAACAGGGGCTATGAAAATATTGTACCTAGGCTGCAAAAATTAGGCGTCGATATTAAACAAATTAACGAATAAACCATGAATATTAGGACGAGACGAATCATAATGTTTGCTTTTATCTTGACCTTTTTTATTTTAGCGCCTGTTTTGCTTTTTTATGCTTCAGGCTATCGTTTGGATTTCAAACGTCATCAAATAATTAAAACCGGCACCCTTTTTATTGAAGCCAAAGATATTAAAAAAGCCGATTTGTATATTAATGAGAAATTGTATGCCGAGCCTTTCAATGAAAAAATGTTTATTTATAATCTACTACCGGGTGAATATACTATCAGACTGGAAAAAACAGGCTTCCATGCCTGGCAAAAAAAAGCCGTAATCAACAGCAGTATAACCTCTTTCATCAAGGACGCAATTTTATTTAAAAATGAAGTGCCCCTACAATTAGTTGACGGAAAAATTATTAATTTTTCCATATCGCCTGACTGGCAAAAAATTATTTATGTTATCGTCAATGAACCTTTTGACGAATTTTATTTGTATGATATCGCAACTAGTCAAAAAACCTTCCTCTATCGTACGGCTTATCAAGAAAGGCCGATTGATCTTGCCTGGGCGCCAAGCAGTAAAAAAATCCTAACCCATTATGATAATAATTACGTAATTTTAGATAGCCAGAATAATAATATCTCAGTCAAAGCCATCTCTGATTTTAACCCCGCCAATGTTATCTGGGACAATGAAAGTGATAATACTCTCTTTGCCCAATATCAAAATGCCATATATAAGATTGATCTTTTCGGAAAAAGCCTAGAAAAAATTTACACGGCAAAAGCCGGTAAATTATCTCCGGAATTCCTAATTACCGGCAAGGATATTTTCTATTTATTGCAAAATGAAAGCAATAACATACTCGCCAAATATAACTTACAGTTTAAAACCGACAAAAAGATACTTGAACTTGGAAAATCCAGCAGCTATAAGTTTATTCAAGACATCAAGAATTATCTGGGATTGATTGATCTGGATCAGGAAAAGCTTCATCTGATTAAAATGAATAATAGCGACCTGGAAACAATTATTAGTTCGGAAGAACCCATCAGGGAATTTATTGCCAAAGATGCTTTATGGGATGCACAAAACAATCAATTGCTGCTTTATAATGATTTTGAAATATCAACTTATCAGCCAGGAACCAACAAAGAAGAAGTTATTAACCGCTATGGGCAGCAAATTAAGAAAATCAGCTGGTATCCTGATTTTGGACACCTGGTCATTTTGTTTGAAAATAACCTACAGATTATTGATCTGACCCAGGAAATTGGCACCCGCAATTCTATTAATATTGTTAAATTTGACAAACTAAATAATTTTGATCTTGACCGCAATGGTGAAAAAATCTATTTTAGCGGAGCTATCGGCAGACAGCAAGGACTCTACCAATTAAACCTCAAATAATTAAAAAAAAGTCCCCGCGGAGCGAGGGACTCTTTTTTTAAACAAATATTTTTTTCGTTAAATTTTACTGGCCCATATGCTGGCCTTAAGCAATTCAGAATAAGAATCAATGTCAAACCATTCTCCGGTCATAATATCATAAGTCATCTGGTTTTTACGGATATAATAATTATTCACGTCTATTAATTCCAATTCGCCTCTAACTGATGGCTGCAGACTGGGTATCACCTGCCAAACCTGGGGATCATAAAAACTTAATCCGGTGATAGCCAAATCACTTTTTGAAGAAAGCGGACGTTCCTCTATGCCGCTAACCGCCTCTTTCTCGATTTTGGCAATCGTAAATAATTCCGGGCTGGCAACTTGTTTAAGTATTATTTTAGCTCCCTTACCGTTAGCTTCAAATTCCTTAATAAATTGACTGATATCCTGCCCAATAACATTATCCCCCAAAATAACGGCTACTTTTTCATCTTTGGCAAAATCATGACACAGACTCAAGGCCTGGGCAATGCCGCGGGCTTCTTTTTGCACGCCAAAACTGAATTCAATATCCTTAAAATAATGGGGGTTTAAAAGCTTTTTAAATTGATCAATACTTTCATTGCCGGTGACCACCATGATTTGTTTTAAACCGGCCTTAGCCAGAGTTTCGATCGGATAAAAAATCATGGGCTTATCGTAAACCGGTAAAAGATGTTTATTAATTACGGCCGTGCAAGGATACATGCGCGACCCCATGCCACCGGCTAAGATTATTCCCTTCATAAGTCTTAAACACTAATTTGTTACACTAATATACACAAATAAATTTATAAGTCTGTATAAAAAAATCTGTGTTTTGATACACAGATGTAAGTATGTAGGGTGGATGAGCGCGGTACCCTACGTTGTTGTGGCCCTTTTCGGCGTCGGTGGTCATGAAAGACCAAAGCCCTACTTTGTAGCCAAACGGAGAGTCAGCCTTGAGGGATTTTCGCCCTCTACACACTTCCTGTGGAGGCTGTTCTACCGCACTCATCCGATTAATACATTACATCAAGCTATTTTTATTGTCAAATTTAGAATTAAAAAGGCAACTTTTGCCTAATTTTAGATTAAAGATTATTAACAAATTTATCCTGTAATTTTTCTTTAGCCAGATTATGGGCGCGCAACAAGCTGTCAAAAGTACCGGCATCTTCCCAGGCTCCCTCAATAATGGCCACTTGCAATTCCCCCTTTTCCAAATAAAAATTTTGCACATCGGTAATTTCCAGTTCACCGCGCTCGCTTGGTTTTAAATTTCTAGCAATTTCGACACAACGGTTATCAAAGAGATAAAATCCCGTCAGGGCATAATCACTCAGCCAGTCTTTGGGCTTTTCCATAATTTTAACGGCTTTCATTTGGTCATCAAATTTTACTACCCCGAATCTTTCAGGATCAGGCACTTTTTTGGCAAAAACCTTACCGCCGCTCTTGAAATTTTTTATATCTTCAGTAAAATCATATTCGTATATATTATCGCCCAGAATCAAAGCTACGCTTTCCTGATCAATGAAATTCTCTCCCATTATAAAAGCGTCGGCCAAGCCACGGGGCTTATCCTGGATTTCATAAGTAAATTTGACGCCAAAGTCTTTACCACTGCCCAATAAATTCAAAAAATCACCCGCTCTTTCCGGCGCCACAATAATTAAAATCTCCTTTATCCCCGCTTTAATCAGGGTATTTAAAGGATAATAAATCATGGGCCGATTATAGACCGGCAATAATTGCTTGCTGGTAACTTTGGTGCAGGGTCGCAACCGTGTGGCCGCTCCGCCCGCTAATATAATCCCTCTCATAAATTGCATTCTTTTAAAATTTAAACGCCCTACGGTATGACCTATAATTACAGCGGACTTTAGTCCGCGTAAGGTCCCCTCGCGCATTGCAGGCTGCATGGGGGCAATTTCGGGGACTAAAGTCCCCTGTAACCTCATTAACCGTTTAACGACTGGCCAAATATTCCCTCAATGCCTCCTCCCAATTTCTCAAAGGGGGCAACTTAGTATTAATTAAAGCTGAATATGACGGGCGTTTCGCCGGCCTGATATACTCCTGACTACTACAAGGTAAAACCTTAGCTTCAAGCTTAGCCAGCTCCATTATTTTCTGGGAAAATTCAAACCAACTGATTCCTCCCTCCTTTGTTTCATTAATTGCATGATAAACGCCAATCAACGGCATATGTAGGCTTACCAAACTGATCATTAACAACCCTTACTTCTTTCTGCTCTGCGCCCAATTTCAGCATTGTCTCCACGAAGTTCTTGCCGTTTTTACCGTAAATCCAGGAAGTGCGAATTAAATAATACTTACCACCGATATTTTTTAAAGTCTTTTCACCTGATAATTTTGATTCCCCGTAAAAATTAACCGGACCGAATTCCTGGGAATCTTCGCTATATCCCTTGACATTTTGACCGTTAAAAACATAGTCCGTGGAAATATGAACCAAAATCGCGCCAATTCGTTTAGCGCAGAAAGCCAAATACCCCACTGCCTGATTATTTAATTGCAAGGCCAGATCCTTATGTATCTCACAATTATCAACGGCCGTATAAGCCGCGCAATTTATAATAATTTGCGGATTTAAGGCTGTAATTTTCTTATCAACCATATTTTGATCGGTAATATCAATTTCTCCCTTATCCCATAGTGTTAAACTAAAATCAGCCAAAATCTTGACCAAATCCTGCCCCAGCATGCCTTTGGCGCCCAAAATTAATATTTTTGTTTGCTTATCCATGAATTAAATTTATCTTAAAAACTTAAATTAAGCAAATAAAAAAGCCTCCTGCCTGCAGCAAAAGGCTTAATCCATTTCTTGATCAAGGAACTCACCAAATGAAGAATTGTCAAAAAGTTCCTGCCAAAAATTAGTATCGGGAAAATACTGACCAGCCTTAACGATATTAGTCTGCGATTTGTCCCAATCTTCAATTTGCAGATACCAGTAGGCCAAAAGGCCATAGACAATGGGCAAATCGCCCTTTTTTGATATCTCCAATAACCAAGATTCGACCTCCGAAATCAGATGCGTGAACCTCATACAGGCAAATTCCGTAAAAAAATCCAGACATTCCTGATCATCAAAATAAAGTTCCATTTTTTCATCAAACTGCTGAATCCTAGTCAGCCATAAATCTTTTTCCGGTTGCGAAAATGCTGTCATGATGGCACCTCCTCTCAAATATCATTATTCACCATTATAGCTAAAAAAATTATAAATGTCAAGAAACAAGCTTGACTTTAGCCTAAAAAGATGCTATAATGAAATTAATATATTAACAATTAACCGCTAAGAATATGCCGAGTTTTGAAACAATGAAAAATGAAGAAGGGGAAAAAGTACCTGGATTAATTCAGGAAAATGAAGCCATGAGCCAGGCTCATCAGGAAGCATCCGGCTTACTAAATACTTTAAGCAGAGAAAGCGCTAAAATGGAATCCGCTACCCCGGAAAAATTGCAGGAATATATTGCTTATTGTGAAAAAAGGATCAAGAGCGACCCCAGAATAAAAACTTACCCGGGCTTAGATGAAAGCTATCGTAACGCCCAGCGAAAAGCCATGGCCTTACTGGAAGAACAGGGATTTTATTTGGTATCTAAAAAGATTCTAGCGGCCAGAAAGCTGGATCCGACAGCCAAAGCTCAAGCGACAGAAACAATAATTAAAGATTTGAATTATATGCTTAATGATTGGCAGAAAAAATTTGAAGGCAATGTCTCACCGGCCAAATCCGAGAGGCTTGGAAAATTAATTTTTGAAACAAAAGCCTTAAGAGATTCACAATTTAACGCATAAATAATTTCTATACCGGCAAAAAACTCCCCTGCGACGCGGGGGAGTTTTTGCTTTACTTAATAGCCTGATTTGCTATAATACAATCAACATTATTATTAATATCTAAACATGGATCCTCAAACAAAACTGACAAAAGTGCAAGCCATAATAAAGCGTTTCGCATCTAAAATGTCTGTGCTTGCTGCCCAAAAAAATAAAGTAATCGCCACGGCTCAGCAATCAAATGATTCCGATGCCCTGGCTCAAGCCCAGGAAAAAATAAAAAACTTATAACTAATACAAAACTATGAACAAAAAAATTGCCGAGAAAAAAATAAAAAAAATCGAAAGAGTGATAAAAAAATTCAACAAAAAACTGGAGAAATTCGAGAAAAAAAAGATTAAATTATTGAAAAAAATTAATAAATAAGCAAATTTAATAATCAATACTAAAAGTATGAACCCAGAATCTCAAAAAACTCCCGAGGCGCAAAAACGCGAACAAATGGTCGTTAATGAACAAGCACTCGCTTCCATGATCGATGTGCCTTTTGAAAATTTTTTAGAAACTATCAAGCATGGGAATCCAAAGAACCCCGAGATCGCAAAAATAAATAAAGAGGCAACCGCTGAATTTGATAATTTTTTAGATGATTTAAATCAAGAAATGCAAGCTGAGGAACAAGAAAAACCCCAAGCCAGCCCTGAGAATCTAAAACGTATTATGAATACAGTTAAGCGCGCCCTGGAAAGAAGAAAAGCAGAAGCTGCTTTTGCTATTGCTGAAGCAAATGCGGGCATCAAACCCGGCAGTCCCGAAGCAGCAAACATGGCCGCAGCCCAAATGGCCGCCTGGGAAGACAGAGCCTCTCAGCTAAGAAGACAAAAGAGACCTCAATAAAAATAAGAAAAGAGATGAATCAAGTGTTCATCTCTTTTTGATTTGTATTTCCACGCCATCGGTCAATGATACCGCAGAAAAATCAAGAAAATAATCCGCAAATTTCAGCTGTTCTTTACTCGCCATTTTTTGAGCCATTTTATGGTAAAGCTGATATAGTTTCAATACCTCAAAATAACGGCTGACCAGCTTAGCGGGCATTTTCAGTTTAAGCAGATAATGCCCGGGATCAGTATCGTAAAATTTGATTTCCAGCTCATGGCCGATTTCAACAAAAAATTCAGGAGAGCCCTGATTCACCACTGAATCAAAAAGGCTGAAAATCTCATTGAAAATCACGTCTGTTTGCCTATCTAGTTCCTGCTCGGTTTGCCCCTCACTTTTAAGGAAAATATACGTAATAACAAAGAACATCAGCTTTTCTGCGTAATTCATGTGCCACCTCCTCACTAAAATCAATATGTTATCATACTCCTAAAACAGGAGATTGTCAATGTTATGTTTTTTTACCTTTTTTAAGCAGGCTAGTAATTTTAGTTATAATATTGCGGCTTTCCATAATCTTGCGGTGATGGTAATCCAAATAAAGCAGCCAGCAGGCAACCAAAACGCCGGCTGAATCTATCAAAACATCGCGGTAGGTTCCTACCCTGCCGGGAATAAATGTCTGGTGATATTCATCAGAAGCCGCATATAAAACCGTAAAGATAAAAGCCCAGCCAATATCCCAATAAATATGCCTTTTCTCAGTTTGGCGCAAAATACGAAAAATCAGAAACGCTAAAACTGCAAATTCAAACATATGCGCCATTTTGCGCAATAAAAAATCCCAAATTGTCGGCGAAGTAAAGACATTAAGTGATTTTGAAGATAAGTAAAAAATTGCCAGCATCCAGAGAATCAAAGTCGCGTACTTTTCATATTTCTGAAAATGCTGATGGCTAATTAGCATCTGGATTTTAAGTTTAGCTTTTCGTATAAACATAAGAGATAATTAAGCACCAAATTACAAATTACGAGCTCCAAATAAATAGCAAGGTCAAAATTCCAAACTACAAACTATTTCAAATTTTAAATTTGCGATTTGAAATTTATTTGCTATTTGTTGTTTGATATTTGTGATTTATTCGCCGTATTGTTTCTCATAATATTCCTGGTACTCTCCGGATTTAACCCGTTGCCACCAGGCCTGATTGTCATTATACCATTCAATAGTTTGCATTAAGCCTTCATGTAGGCTGAGTAATGGTTCCCAGCCCAATTCCTGCTTAGCCTTGGCATAATCCATGGCATAGCGTAAATCATGGCCCGGCCTGTCCTTGACATACTCTATCATGTCCTCTCCCTTACCCATCAAACTTAAAATTTTCTTAGTCAAATCAATATTTGTAATTTCGCTATTTCCGCCCAGGCAATATGTCTGCCCGATTTTGCCTTTTTGAATAATAAAATCAATACCGCGGCAATGGTCAGTCACGAAAATCCAGTCGCGCACATTTTTGCCGTCGCCGTACACCGGCACTTTCTTATTTTCCATCAGATTGGTAATAAAAAGCGGAATCATTTTTTCCGGAAAATGATAGGGGCCGTAATTATTGGAACAGTTGGAAATAGTAATTGGTAACCCATGAGTATGGTAATAAGCTCGCACTAAATGATCAGAAGCTGCTTTTGACGCCGAATAAGGGTTACGGGGATTATAATGAGACTTTTCCGTAAATGCCGCGCCGTCAAGGCTTAAATCGCCAAAAACTTCATCAGTGGAAACATGATGGAAGCGCACTCCCCCGTTATTTTTGGCCGCATCCAGCAAAGTCATGGTACCTTCCACGTTTGTGCGGATAAAATCCCTGCTGGACATCACGGAACGATCCACATGCGATTCTGCCGCGAAATGGACAATAATATCAAGCTTGTCGCTTACCAACCCATTAACTAGCTCAAAATCACAAATATCACCCTGTACAAATTTATAATTAGGATTTTTCTCAATATCCTTTAAATTTTCCAAATTCCCGGCGTAGGTCAGTTTGTCCAAATTAACTATAAAATCATCCGGATGGTTAGCCAGCCAGTAACGAATGAAATTGGAGCCGATAAACCCGGCGCCGCCAGTAACAAGTAATTTCATAATATTATTTTATATTTATACCCCACTTTAGTGGGCAACCGTCCGTAGCCTGCTAAAGCAGGGCATAAATTTTTATTTAATTAATTTTAAATCTCCGCTAATCACGATTGGCATCATGCCTTTTATCTCCTCATAATAGCTAACTCCGTCAGGAATTGAATTATAAAGATAAATCGGCTTATTAAGCCAGAAAGCCACGCCGATTTCAATTAAGGTATTGCCTCCAATATAATTAACGATACCATTCTTGTCATAATTTAAGACCAAAATAACTTCAGCCTTATTTACCTTGTCCAAATGCCACTTAATCGCTTGTTCCTTTCGCTCCCAAACCCAGTCAATATTTTCTCCCTTATCCACCATTTCTTTACGAATACGATAATACTCTTCAACCGGAATCATCCGACCTTCCTTATTCGGGACTTCATGAGGCGGAGTCAAAACTTCATAACCAAGGTTTTCTAGCGCTTTCTTGACTTCTAAAATCTGCGGATAAAATTTAATTGAGGCGCAAATAGTAATGATCATAATCTTATATCAGGTTTTCGATATATATATTTAACCTTATGAAAATCTTTTTCATAGGCTGAATTGCTGATTTTTTCCACGCCGGGCATTTTTTCTGCCGCCCGTATAGAAGCCTTGTTATCCAAATCAATAGTCAAAACCACCTGGGGCAAATTTAGTTTTTCCATTATTTGATCAGCCAATTCCCTGGCCAATCCCTGTCCTCTATATTTTTGATCGACAACATAATGAAGAACGTTTTGATCTTTACCCACGTCATAAACTCCGACGATGCCGATTTTTTCTCCGGCCGTACTCAGCCCCGTAAAATATCGCTGATTTTTATACGCATCATTACCGAGTGCAATCCAGCCATCCTTGCCTTCCAGCGACTCAAAATATTCCTGATCAAAATCAGCCAAGTTGCCGACTTGTATTTTTTTATATTCTTGTACTGGATTTTCAATAGTCATACTAATACTGATTAATATTTACTTTACCTCTTAATTTCTTTTTTTCTCCAATCCTCTTTTTAAATTGAATCCGTTTTTCTTTGGAACTTTTAGTCGGCTTAGTTGCAATTCGTTTTTTCACCGGAATCAAGGCCCAGTTAACCAACTGATTCAATCGATTAATGACTAATTCCTTATTTTGCGCCTGGGAACGCTCACTTTGCGACGACATAATCAATTCACCCTTAGACGTAAGCCTACTATGCAGCTTATGCACTAACAAATGTTTTTGTTCCGGATTTAATGTCTGAGAATTATAAACATCCCAGCGCACAGTGGCTTTGGTTTCCACCTTGTTAACGTTCTGTCCCCCATTTCCCCCGCTCCGGGAAAAAGTGATTTCTAATTCATTTTCCGGGATTGTAAACATATTATTTTAAGTTTCAGACTCAATCGCGTATTTTATCATTTCCGCCAATTTTTCCGCTTCCTCATCCTTATAGCTTTTACCCGGCCAGTGCTGCAGGCCGTCAGACTCTGTTCTGGGTATAATATGCCAGTGCAAATGATGAATGATCTGTCCCGCCATCCTGCCGTTATTGACTTCCAGGTTAAAAGAATCCAAGCCCTGAGCTGCAATAATTGCCTTGGCGATTTTCTTTGTAGCTATGATCATGGCTTTCAGTGTTTCATCATCAGCATCCAGCATATTGAAAGAATGTTTTTTCGGCACAACCAAGGTATGACCCGGATTAACCGGATGAATGTCCAAAAACGCAATAACATTATCATCTTCATAAACTTTATTAGCGGGGATCATGTCTTTAACAATTTTACAGAATAAACAATCTTCGTTTGCCATAAAATTATAAATTAAATAAATTATTTTTCCATTGAGTCAATCAACTCGGGATAATTTAAGCTCGTATATTGCCAATCCTCGGGTAAACCGTGCTTGATATGGTTATAAACCGTATAATCGTAATGAAAATCCCAATCCTTTTCCTTCCGCAAGTGATTGTCGTGAAAGCGGATTATATGGTCGTAGAAAGACTTTAACCATTTAAATTTCAGGTATAAATTATTTTCACCATATTTTCTTAAAAATTCTTGTTTGTAAAAATCAACGTCAATTTTTTCACAATTCTCATCGGAATTCCCTCCCTTATATACCTGAAAAGCAGCCGTCCCCCCTCCACGTAAGCGACACGACGTCGTGTCGCTTACGTGGAGGGCGCACCCAACGTGAAAAGGAGAATTTTGCTTAACTGTATACCCGATTACGATATTGGCATTTCGGGAAAAGTTCTCTTTCAAGGATTTAATTATCTGTGAAAAGTTAAATTCGTTACCTGGCCGTATTATCAAATTTATATGATCATAAATTACGGAAAATCCATACAATTTGAACCCTTTTAATTTTTTACAAAGCTTTAAGCTCTCTATGAACAAATCGCAAAAAATCGTCTCCTTAAAATACGGGTAATTATCCTGCGTCTTAATCACGATGTAATAAACCGCGTCGGGAACATATATTCTTTTGGGCGAATTTTTATGTAACCCCATTTTTATTTATACAATTTTAAACGATGAATTGGCATCCTTTTCCCATCTTATTTCATCAACGTCCTCGGTCTTCCCTTCCCCCTTGTAAAGTTTATCCGGTAAATTAATGGAATAAGCGGGAATTTCCGAAATGCATTTATAACCATGAACCACTCCGGGCGGTACTAAAACACCTACGGGATTATTTTCTCCCGCTTCAAATGCTTCCTTTTGACCAAAAGTTTCGCTTCCCTGACGATTATCCCATAAATATAAAGTGAAACTGCCGGGTCCCACAAAAACGAAAAAATCACTCTGGAGCTGATGTTCGTGCGGGCCGCGGACAATGCCGGGCTTAGTCACGGAAACATAACCCATGACCGGCTGATATTTGGCTTCATCCTGACGATAAATTTCCGCCAGCCAGCCGCGTTCATCACTGAACTTATCCAGTTTTTTAATAATTACACCTGCAATCATAAAATCACTCTTTATATATTAAAGTTGCGAAATAATAGCTGATTATAGCGCTAACCAATCCGACTAATCCAGCCAGTATGCCGATCTGTCTGACTAAATAAGCCGTAAAAATTCCGATTAACACTGAAAATAAAATAATCGTGGAATAATCCAGAAAATTAAGTTTTTTTACTTCTTTTGCTTTGGGCTGATAATAAAAAATCGTAATAATACCTAAAATTATTAATCCAAACATCAACAAATCCAAACTAATATAACTGGTCACAATCCTGGGCTTGACAATTTCCATTACGAAAAAAATAATCAACAAAAAATAAAAGGCCAAGAAAACATCTTTAATTATAATTAAAAACAGATTTTTTGTTGCCGGCTTAAAATTGATTTTTAACATACTTGAAATAATTTAATAAATTTTGTCCGATATTATCCTGCCAAATTGGCTTTCTGGTTAAATCGACGCTAATACTTTTCAGATAAACCCCCATATTTTCATCCTTTAAATCAGGGATGGAAAGCATAAAACGCAATTTACCGTTATTAATATTTTTATCAGCCAGGTCAAACTCCGTGCTTTTAATTTTATAGTCTTTTGACGGGACTGGCAAATCTTCCAGAGGCTTCAAATCCCAGCCGCTTTTAATATTTGGACCCAGCGATATTTTATAGCCAAATTCATTTTTATATTCGATTTTAACAGTTGCCTTATCAAAATCACGCGGCAGATATAAATCGAAGTAAATCGGCTCGGCTTTGAGATAATTTATCTCGGACATGGTCACTCTATCCTGCGGCTTTAAAATGGAAAAATACGGAGTAAATTTCAAAAAATCGGTTTTTACCTGTAAACTCCCTGCCCAGGCCAAATCATTGACCAGCAATAGCAACAACACGACTATAACGCCGCCAAAGATTAAACCCGCTACAATTTTACTGATCAGCCTGGTCTGCTCCATAATAAGGATAAATTATTTTAAATAATCGTTCTTTTTCGTTTATAGTGGTACTATCTGATAAGGTGATATCAAAATCCAAGATTGTAGCTGACAAATCTTCAAGATACTGATCATCCTCAAAAGCATAATAATACACGGGAATACCGCTAAAAACCAAACTTGAGATATAAACAAAGTCATCAATTGTCATCCTCCCGATTACTTTTCTTTCCGGAAAAAATATCTTATCACTGCGCTGGCTGATAATAACCGCGTTAGGTTCAATCATACCGATGACTTTTTGATTGATTTGGTTATAATCCTTAATATTTTGTTTAATGCTGATCAAGTTATCATTGCCGGAGAAAAAAAGCGAATACAAAGAAAAATAAATAATCGCCAGGCACAAACCCAGGCTCAAAATAATTCTCAATTTCTTATGCCTGAAATAATTAATTACCTGTTCATAAAAAATCGCGGCTAAAGGCAAAGTAAAAATATAAACCGGCAAAAAATAACGAACATAGGAAATACCGATCCGATTCAGCCGCAAAGTCATTAAATCAACAAAAACCCAGCTGCCGTAATATATTATTAAATACAAAGAAACAGAAATAGCCGCTAAAAAATATACGGCGTGTTCTTTATTATTATACTTTTTTATAAAAAACACCAAGCCCAAAGCACCGGCCACAAATAACCACCAAAATAAACTTACAAAATATGAATAAATGCTGATCAGCGCTGTCTTGGGATGGATGCCAAAGGGCATGATTAAAAATTTAACAAAGCTGACTATATCCGCGCCTGCTGTTTTAAATTCCGTTGGCAATTGGCTGGTCAGGCTCGAACCATTTTCCAGCCTTAAATAGCCGAAAGACAAAAAGTTGCCGTAAGTAGTTTGGTTATAATAAAAAATCGGCATAAAAACTGCTGCCAAGACTGCCAGCCCGATTAATATATATTGCCATTTAACTTTTTGACGATAAACTAAAAGTAAAAATCCAACCAGTCCTAAAATCCATAAAAATTCATTGGTTCTGATAGTTAAGGCCAGGGCAATAAATAGTGAGCCTAAAATTACATACAAAATATTTTTCTGTTTGACTCCCTTATCAATCTTCAACAGATAATAAATCCCGATGATTAATAAAGATAAAAAAGCGATATTGGGCAGCATGCTAAAATTGGCATAATACCACCAAGCCGGATTTAAATAAAATAATATGGTGCTGATAAAAGCGATTTTTGGTTCAAAAAGCCTGAGTAAAATTTTATAAAAAAATATTCCGGCCAGTACGGCTAAAAGCGGTGTTAGAAACTGAACTAACCCCATACCCACGATTTTACCGATCAAGCCGTATATCAAGAGCATGCCTAAAAATGAACCCGGCACCAAATTCCCCTGATAAACATTAAAGCTGCGGGGTTTAACCAGATTGGCAGCAATCTTATTCAAAGGTTCAGCTACGCTAAAACTGCTGTGTTCAATATAATTATTAATAAAAAAATAATTGGCAGTCTCATCCGGCCAGGTAAAGTGATGCCCGGAATTACCGAAAATTAAAAACGAGTAGATAAAAAAGAACATTATCCCCAAAATTACCAAGATCATAAATCTGGTGTCCTTAATCTGTAATCTTAAATCTGTAATCTTAAATCTCATTGTTAGTAGATTAGATATTATTAGCTGATTAGTAGCCTTATTACCTTTTATTTTAGCAAAAATATGATAAAATGAAAACATGGCAAGAAAAATCCTAACAATTTGTGATTTATTCCTAATTCTAGCCATTTTATTGAATTTAAACTGGCTTAAATCTCCTTACCTGGGAGCTGTTTTAAGTTTGAGCTATCTCCTGATTTTCGGATATTTACTCGGCAAACTGATATTTCCTGGTCAAGAAAAATCCTGGAAAATTATAATCGGCACTTTTTCCCTTTTATCTGCATATTCCCTCTTAGGCGCTATAATTTACTTTTTTTACCGCCTTGACCAGATCGTTGTCAGCCTAATCTTTATAGTTATCTCTGGAATAATAGTTTACTTAAATTATTCAAAACCTTTAAATTCTACTCCCAACTTTCAAAACTTCCAACTTACATCGTATATCTTAAATCTTAAATCTTATCTCAAATCACTGCCCCTAACCTTAACCTATCTAATTTTAGTAACCGTCTCTATTTTTATTCTTTTTACCCACACTACAATCGACGCGATAAAATCGCCCTGGCAAGTAATCCCTTCAGCCTTTTTCATTATTTATTTTCTGGCAACTTTCAACCTTATCTTCCTATTATATAAATTCAAAAACTTTCTCACCTATTATCTGATCTTTCTTCACTTTTTTATCACCACTACTATTGCTTTATTCATCTATCGCCTAGGATTTGGTTTTGACCCTTTTATCCATCAGGCGACTGAGCTGGCGATTTTTAAACAGGGTTTTATTTTGCCCAAGCCCTTTTATTATCTGGGGCAATATTCTTTAGTCATCACGCTTTCTTATCTGTTCCAAATTTCCGTAGAATGGATTGACAAGCTTTTGCTCCCCTTGCTTTTGGCAATATTCTTACCGTTTACCATGGCAACCACGTTCATTAAATCTTTTAACTGGCAGAAGAACTTAGCCTGGATTTTGAGTCTGGGATTTTTGATTATTACCTTTGAACTGTTTATTGCCACCACACCACAGGCGCTGGCTAATCTTTTTGCCATTATCATTCTATTCCTTTCATTTCTCTATCTCAAAGACCGACAAATCCCTTTCTGGTACCTTGGAATTTTGGCACTGACAACGCTGTCTATCCACGCCCTTTCCGGTATACCGATTTTAATTTATTTAATTCTGATTAAACTTAATGAGAAAAAAAATCTGGTTACCAGAATAATTTTCCCGGTTTTCAGCATCTTAGCTTGTCTGGCTTTACCGCTTGCCCTATTCATTAATTCTCTAATTTCCATTTATTCAGTAAACTTCAATTGGCAAAATTTCAATTTACTCACCTGGCCAACTATTTTTAGCCGGCAGTTTAATTACTTTCTGGACCTGACCTACCTGTATAAATATAGTATTCATTGGTTATTGCTAATTCTGACATTATTAACATTATATGCCGTAATTAAACGTCGCCTATTACCTTACTTCCTCCCCAGTTTACTGACTTTCCTTATCTTGATTGCTAATGCAATTTTTTTGAATTTTACCAAAATATCTTTAATTATAGATTATGAACAAGGAGAATTTTCCCGGCGCATTTTCCAGCTGGCCTTTTATTTTTTACTGCCAATCATTATCTATGGTTTATACCTAATTTTAGATAAATTAAAGTCCCAAACATTTATTTACCAATCGTTTTTTATTGTCATACTTTCTCTAGCCATTACTATGTCATTATACCTTAGTTACCCCCGCTTTGACGACTATGACAATTCTAAATTTATCAATGTTTCTTTGGCTGACTTCCAGACAGTAAACTTTATTGATCAAAACAGCCAGGGCAAAGACTATATTGTTTTAGCCAACCAAATGACCTCGGCTGCAGCGGTTAAAACCTTCGGCTTTACTAAGTATTATAATGGACAATACTTTTATCCAATCCCCACCGGCGAAGAACTCTATAAATATTTTGAAACTATGATTTATCAGACACCTGATAAACAAACCGTTGTGCAAGCCATGGATAAAACCGGAGTTAAAGTCGCCTATTTCATCCTGCCTTCGTACTGGAGTCGCTATTCTTTAATTACTGAGGAGGCTAAAAAATACGCCGATGCCATCTATAATCTGGATGATAAAGTCATAATTTTTAAATATTTTAAATAAAAAAGACGAGCCGAGTTCGCAGTCATTCAGAGCAAGCCCGCAGGGCGCAGCGAAGAATCAATTGCCCACGCAACATTCACAACATCTCAATGCTCGGACTGTCATTTTAGCGTAAAGAATTATTATAAAAGCGGTCCGCAATGCGGACCGCTTTTTATAATTGTGTTTTTTATTTCACTGCGCCGTTTTCAACGATTATTACGTTTGAACAGCTAAAATTCTGAGCGGTATCCAGGCTGCAAACCCGGTAATAAACATAGCCCGGGCTGGTAATATTAACTTCCTTATCTAAGTAACTTTCATTACTTTGAAGTTTTTTTATTAAATATCCGGCGGTCGGAAATGATGGGTTGGGATCAGTAATTGATTTTAAAATTCGATATTCCTTGAAATCCTCTTCAATATTGGCTGTCCAGGTCAAACTGACTCCGCTGACTGAAATTATGGCCTGTAGCTGCGGTATAGCAGGCGGGGTAGAATCCTGTTCCGCAACCAGAATATCAACCACATTGCCGCAGGCTACTTTAGCGCTGGTTTTAACCACGCAAACGCGATAATAATATTGCTTGCCTTTGCTGACAGTCTCATCGGTGAAAGTCGCAAGGTCTTTATTGGCTGAAGATTTAATCACTTCATCATCGGGGAATTTGAGATCACTGTGTTGTTCTGAGCGTACCAGTTTATAAAGACTAAAATTATCTAGGGTATAGGGACTCCAGCTCAATTTAATACTGGCAATCTTTTGTTCCGACTTAAGAATCAGACTGTCACTAATCACTTCAAAATCAGGTTCTTGCTCCGGTAAAACTTCGACGACACCATTATCCTGATCAAAATTCCATTTATACCAGGCTTCCTTGGCCAATACCTGCTGATCAAAGGTATCAATTTTAAACATATCTTTCTTGGCGGCCTTAAAGTCGATCAGCGCTTTTTCGTTGGTATCTAAACGGCTGGACATTAAAATATCTTCATTGTCCATAATATCCAAGTTCACTTTATTCTCCATGACTAAGACGGCCAGATATTCTGTTTTATCATTAACAATAATTTCAAATTTCGTACCCAGGGCCGTTATTTTTGCCTTTAGCACCAAAACCTGATACTGCCCAACCGTAGTTATATTATTATATATTCTCCCCTTTAATAAATTGATCAAAACATTATCTTCATCCAGTTTGTCTAAAACTATTTCAGTATTTGCTCCCAAACGAATTTTTGTGCCGTCATCAAGACCCAAAACCGCCAGGCTGTTTTCCCCTGTTTTTATTTTATCACCCTGATGCAGCACTGCCTTATCAATAGATTTTTCATAGCCTTTAGCCGCAATATCTACCATGACATCCCCCTGCAAAAGACTAATTTCCCCGCCGATTATTTTTGTATCTATAATCTCAACATTATTTAAATCTTCCTCTGGCGCCGGCTTATTTAATTCAATTTTAGAAAAATAATTAATATAAAACCAATAAACCAAAACGCCGGCAACCATAAAAATCAGGGCTACAATTACCCATTTAAACGGATTGCTTTTACGTTTATAGTAATACATCATACGCGACAATTTTCAATAACCAATTACCAATTTTCAATTTGATCATTGATTATTGAAAATTAACTGTAAATTGGACATTGGAAATTGAATATTATTATAATGACAACAACTTGTAAATATAATTTTTGATATCCCATTCCTTTGCTCTTATTTTAGCATTTTCGGACATTTGTGTAAACTTAGCCATGTTCTCTAGGCTGTGATTAAGCTTGTTTAATAAGCTAATTTTATTTCCGGCCTCAAAAAGATAGCCGTTTACTCCTTCCTGAATCAATTCAGGCACGCCGCCGATAGCAGCGCCGATTACCGGCGTCCCGCAATTAAAACTGTCATAAATCAATGTCGGTGAATTTTCATAGCATAAAGAAGGCAAAACCGCATAATGTATCTTTTTAAAAACCTGCTGGCTCAATAAATTAGCAGGGATATAGCCCATAAATTCCAGCCAGTTGGCTTGTCCATATTTTTCTTTTAATGCTTTCTCGAGGCTCCCTTTGCCCACGACATACAATTTACACTGCTTGTTTCTGGCAAATTCCTCGAAAACCTTGAGCAAAAAGGTTATGCCCTTATGTTTTTCCAATTGTCCCAGGAAAAGATAGTTTATAGTCTGATCGTTAAAAACCTTTTTGTAATTATCCGACTCCAGAATAACCGGATTGGGGATAATTAGTTCTCTTGAATATTTAAAAAAGTCGTAATTTTTATAAAAATCCAGCAGCCATTTTGAGGGCGATATCACTATTTCAGGACTGTCAAAAAGCCACCTGGTTATTTGGGCAAACAATCGGCAATGTAATCCCTGTATTTCTTTGCCTTTAATTATTAATCCGGAAGGATTGACCAATTGCACATCATGAAGGGTATGGATATTCTTTATTTTTAAACTTTTTATTGCCCTTAAAGTTAAATATCCCAGGCCTTTCAGATTATGGGTTAAAACCAGCTGCGGTCTTTCCAGCTGCAATATTTTTTTAACCTGAAAATATGAAGGCAAATTAAAGGTATCGATAATATGCCAAATCACCCTCTTCCAAAATGGCTGAGAATTAATTTCCGTAAAAGAAAAAAGATTTCTCGGATAAAAGCGATAAATCTTAATGTCATCCATCTCAGTTACAAAAAATTTAGTTTTGTCTGGCTTGGCTGAAATGGTAATAACAAAAACATCATGGCCGTTTTTTTTCAGCTCTTTGACGATATTTGAGAAAACCACCTCCGCTCCCCCGCGGCGGTAAGGTTTATATAAACTATTAATAAGCGCGATTTTCATAAAAATTTATTGAGTGCTCAAACACAGATTTAACTCACCGATTACACGCAATTTAATCAGTACGATCCGTGAAAATAAATCCTTGGCTCGCTAGCCTATTTAACCAATTCCTTATATAAATCCTCCAGCTGAATAATCAATTTTTGCTGACCATACATTTTCTCCACTCTTTCCCTGGCCGCCTGGCCCATCTTTATTCTTAAATCATCGTTAAAAAGTAATTTCTTGATTTTCGCGATCATATCATCTTTATTTAACACTGCAAAACTAAAGCCGCTGACATTATTGGCATAAACGCTGCGTACACCCGGCAAATCAGCTGTAATGACCGGCTTGGCGCAAGCCATGGCCTCAATTAAAACAATGCCAAAGGCTTCAGACCGGTCAATTGACGGCAAAATCACAGCGTCAGCCAAATTATAATATTTAGGCAAATCCTGATCAGTCGTGACGCCGGCAAACAGGATATGGTCGATTAAACCCAAATCCAAAACCTGCTGCTGGTATTTGGATTTCAAATCACCTTCGCCTATAATTAATATTTTTATTTTTTCTGAATTTAAATCTTTATAACTATTAATTAAAAACTCCAGACCCTTAAAATAGTGGGCGCGATCCAAGCCGCCGACAAAAAGCAAAACCTTGTCATCCGGCTTGATATTAAATTTATCTAATAGCTCCTGGTCTTTTGACGCTGGGGAAAATTTGTCCAAATTAACTCCTGGCGGAATGGCTATGAATTTTTGCGACTGTGCCGCCATTAGCCCGGCAATGTCAGAATTTTGGGCATAATCAAAGCTGGAAACAATCACCTTATCGGCGCTGGCTATAATTCTAGGCATTAAAAATTTATTATATAACCCGAAAATTATCTTTTTCAAACCCTTCCCCAGCACATCCATTTGGTAATTTATTACCAGCTTGATCTCGTCTTTTTTTTGTTTTTTCAAACGATAAATTATTTCCGCGCCGCCAAAAAAGGGGTAATGCAGATTAATCACGTCAAAATCCCGGAGCAATTTACCCAACTGCGGTAAAAACCCGGCATTGCCAAATTTAAAATATGTTTTCAGCCTAACAACCTCAAATTGGTCAAATTTTACTTCATTATCTTTATCATTATATAAAGGGGTAAAAACCGTCACCTGATGGCCTAATTTCGACAAACCCAAAGCATAGTCATAAGCTACATTGCTGATGCCGCCTTTATAAGGTTTAAATCTGCAGACTACTTGCGCTATCTTCATAGGATACTAATTTACTAATAAGCTACTAATCTACTAATTTTATGACTTATTCGTAGCATTAATAGCATCACCAGATTATCAAATGCCTTATTATTTGCCAATAGGCATTAAAAACCGGATTGGCAATGTATTTTAAAACCCAATTATCAATCTCCTGAAACTCAATCTTCCCCGTAAATAAATTAGCTATTTCCGCATCCCCAATTACCCTTTTTGCCGTCTTTTCCCGTCTTTCCCCTAATATTTTATGCCAATTATTTAAACTTAAAAAATACCCGTAGACTTTCAATTTCTCCCGCCAAAATCCTGACTTAATAGAAAAAATAAATAAGCCCGATTCCATGGCCAGCAAAGCCGGTAAAACGAGAATCAGGGTCCCCAATTTATAATTTTCCAGAAGGCAAATAAACCGGTTGCGTTCCATAAAATAATACTTTTTTATGCTTTTAGAAAATTCATATTTGTGATATACAACAGCGCCGGGAGCAAGCATTATTTTATAGCCGGCCATTCTCATGCGCCAGCCCAGGTCCAAATCCTCATGATACATAAAAAAATCAGCCGCAAACAAGCCGATTTTTTCCAAAACTTCTTTTTTTATTAAAACAGCGGCACCGCTGGCATAGGCAATTTCTTTCGGCTCCAAATTGCCGTCAAATTCCTGATAGCCGCCGCCGGAAAAACCAAAACCAAGATAATGGATGGAATTTCCCAGGGAATTTATTTTATCTTGATCAGGATGGAGCATTAAGCGCGGCTGAACCGCGGCAATTTGCGGGTCTGTTTCCGCCAGCTGAATTAATTTGGTTAAAATATCTTTTTCGGAAATCGTATCCTGGTTAATTAAAAACAAATAATCAAAATTTTCCGCTAATGCTCTGGCCATGCCGACATTATTACCCGCTGCAAACCCCAAATTTTCATTATTTTTGATGAATTCAAGACTTGGAAAAGAATTTTGCGCATATGCTAGGGAATCATCAGTCGAAGCATTGTCCACAAAAATAATTTTATAATCATCCTGGGGATAATCCAAATTACACAAACTGGCCAGACAATCTGGCAGGTATTTTTTGCCGTTATAATTTACTAAAATGATGGCCACGCGCTTCATAGTGTCTTTATTCTAAAATCTCCCCCTGCTAAGGGAGAGATAGAAGGGCATTATTTAATCTTTTACGATTTGAGTGTTATTCCAATTAACCATGACGCGATGCGCCTTGCCATAAAGGACTGTTTCTTCCAGCCCCTTTTTCAGCGTCATAATCGGAAACCATTGCAGCCTTTCCTTAGCCTGAGTGATGTCCGGAATACCTAATTTTGTCATAAATAAAAGTGAATCAGCATAATGTATTTCGGATTTGGAATTGGTCATTTTGATTATTTCTTGAGCAATGTCTGAAACTTTATGTTCTTCAGGGCTGCCAATATTATAAGGACCGGCTTCGGCAGACGCCATCATTTTCGTACTGGCATCAATAACATCACTAATATAACATAATGTAGTGGTGAAATTTGCATCTCCATAAATAACTAAAGGCTGATTGTCTAAAGCAGCGACAATGAAATCAGGAATCATATGCCCCACAAAAAGCGGCATGCGCGGGCCATAAGTGGTAAAGAGTCTTAAAATTTTAGCATCCAGATTATAATGCTGACGGTAAGTATAAACTAAAGTCTCGGCAAAACGCTTACCTTCATCATAACAGGCTCTGGGAGTCAAAGGAGATAAAGGATAATATTTACCTTCAGTCATGGTCGGCTCCTGGTCATTACGCGGGCCATAAACAACTGAAGATGAAAAATGTAAAATTTTTGCTTTATATTTAACGGCAAGATCCAAAGCTCTGATCGTGCCGATTGAATTGGTATGGGCGGAAAGAATAATATTTTTGGTAAAATCTATGGGCGAAGTGGGGCAGGCTAAATTATAAATCTCCTGAATGCCCTGAAATTTTATCTGAAACCTTTCAAGCTCCTTATATTTCTCCAGATTAACCAGACTATTAACATCGTCATTTATAAAAACAAAATTCTCATTTTGCAACAAATGATCGATATTTTCCCGGCTGCCTGAAACAAAATTATCAACGCAGATAACCTGGTTGTCCTTAACTAATTTATCGCAAATATGCGAGCCGATAAATCCGGCGCCGCCTAAGACTAAAATGTTTTTCTTTTCAAATGCTGATTTGGACATATCAATGAAAATTATTTATAAAATAGCGATAATAATACTAATCGCTTAATTTAATTTTAGCAAAATGTTCTATAAAAAGAAAGCCCTGATTATTGGGCTAACCTTAGACAAGATATGATTACCGAAAGAATGTTTTAACCGCGATTAACGGAAAGTCCACAATTTATTTGCTCCAAAATTCCAAAACATGCCGACTGCCACTGCCACCAGCTTAGCCGCCAGATCATCTATATGCGCAAAATGAACCAGGCCAAAGACAATACCGTTATTCAATAAAAAATAAACGATATTGACCAGCGTGAATTTAATAAATTGAATTTTATGATTATTGTCCCTGTTTTTAAAGGTCCAGTATTTATTAAAAATAAAACTGCTAGACATGGCAATAAAAACCGAGATTAAATTTGCGCCCCAAAAAGGCAGACCGATGATACGGCTGAGAAATAAATAAACCAGAAAATCAATCAGCGTATTGATTAAACCGACAAGGCAAAACTTGATAAATTGCCTGAAAGTTTGATGCTGCCAAATCTTTGTAAGCATAATTTAATCTCCCATCCCTCCCCTAAAAGACTTATAACCCCTTATCATAATCAATGGATACTACGGCATTTTTTTCCTGCACCGGATCATATTCTCCGCTGGCCGAAATCGGATCTCCCATTTTATAATTGGTAAAGAAGCCGTCACTAATATCTATAATTTGAGACTGCCAACTTGCGCCATATAAAAGATTTGCCACGGCTTCACTGTTTAACCAACGCAATGTTCCGCCTCTGGCCACGGCATAGACCTTGGGATCAGTGGTAATTTTGACCAAACTGCCCGGGCGATATGTAACAATTCCGCCTAATGGATAAACCGACAATTCACTGTCTGTATATGTTTTAACGCCGGTGAAATTGCTGTACCAGCTTGAATAAGTATTGGCATCCAAAAAAGAATAACGCTTACCATTGGCAGCGATATAATAGATAGTATTATTTGACCCTTTAGCCAGCTTATTGGCAGATAGGCTTAAACTCTGAAAAATCTTATTCGGGTCTAAAAGACCATTGCCTAATTTACCGACAAAACCAGGATTTGTAAAGTCAATATTATCCGCATTATTTAAAATAATATTTTTAATCTGCGTATTGGTCAGGCTGGAATTGGCTGATTTTATTAAAGCGGCTATGCCCGAGACAACCGGAGCGGACAAAGAAGTTCCGGAAAAATTTCCCTCATAATACAGGCTAAATTCCGGCACATTCTCACTATTTACCACGGCGCCGAAAAAATCCTTGCCCGGGGCGACAATATCCACGCAATTTGACCCGTAATTGGAAAAAGGAGCCAGTTTATTATTTTGATCGCTGGCAGCCACCCCAATAATTATATCCTCGCCGTCTTGAGCCTTATGGCAGACAGGATACATCGGATTCAGGTCAAGATTAGTCGAATTGCCCTGGAAATCTTCATTACCGGCAGCAGCCACCAAAACCAGTCCGGCATCATATGCTCTTTCTAATGCCAATTCCAAGGCCGAATCAAAAGTATCACCGACAAAGCTAAAATTTATAATATTTGCCCCGTTATTAACGGCATAATCAATTGCGCGGATCACATCGGCCGTATTGCCGCTGCCATTTTCATTTAAAACACGTAGCGGCATTATTTTACTGTGCCAGGAAATACCGGTGATTCCCAAATTATTATTGCCGACAGCGGCTGCCACGCCGCTGATCATGGTGCCGTGGTAAACCGCTTCAGCGACGCAGGTTTGCCGCTCAACGCAATTATTGTCAAACTTTGGCGAAGGATCATTATTATCTTCCACAAAATCCCAGCCGCTAATATCATCAACATAACCGTTTTTGTCATTATCAATGCCGTCACCCAAGATTTCGTCCTGATTAATCCAAATATTGTCATGTAAATCCGGGTGAGAAACTTCAATCCCGGAATCGATAATCGCGATTACCACTTCTGACTTGCCGCTTTCTAAAACCCAGACATTGGGCATTTGCAAATCAGCAAGATACCACTGCCGGCTATAAGCAGGATCATCTGGCACCAGTCCCGCGGCCAAACAAAAATTAGCCGAAACCAAAAGTCCGGCCACAATGCCAATTGTAAATATTTTTCGCAAATTATCTAAAGACATTTATAATAAAAACTCGTATATCGTTTTCCGTACAGCGACATACGTTTCGTTAATCGTTTAACGTCTGACGAAACGTAACTCGATACCGTAAAACGAAAAACGAAATTACTTACAAATTCCCGCGTCAATCCTCGTGGCCGCAGCACTCACGCTCTGTAAATTATAATCGGTCAAAGTTTCAATCGGCGTCCCCATTTTATAATTGGTAAAGAAGGAATCAGCCACATCATTGATTTTTGTGGCCCAGTTAGCGCCATAAAGGCTTACAGCCAAATTTGCAGTCGAGATCCAGCGCAAAGTACCGCCGGCATCAACGGCATAAACCTTGGGATCAGTGGTAATTTTCACCAGCCTGGCTCCTGGCTTAAAAGTAACATTGCCGCCAATCATGATGGAGGCCAATTGCGCGTCAGTAATACTCTTGACGTTTTTAAAATCGCTATACCAGCTCAGATACGCGTCTTGGTTGGGAAAAACATATCTTTTACCGTTGCAGGCATAAAAATAAATCGCGGGAGTGGAAGCCTTGATTAAATCACCGGCAGTAATTCCCAGGGTCATTGTTTCAGGCGTAACCACATTAACCGTCAAACTTGCCAATATTAGATTATCAACTTTAATAATAATAGGATTGGAACCGATAACAGTTGACCGGGCTTCAAAAATAATTTTACCCGTACTGTCAGAATTACTATTGGCCAATGAAATTATCATATTTGGCGCTTCCACTGTAATTTGGCGGCTAATTATCGGCAGATTATTAGTATCTTTAAGCATTACCGTGACTGTGGCCTTATCCAGACCATCATTTTTAATCGTTGTTTTATCACTGCTGGCTGTTGAATTGGTTAAAGACAAAGCCTGCTGACTGACAGTAACGTTTAGCGCGACATTCGAAGTATTATTGCCGTTACCGTCACGTCCCTGAATGCTGACAGTATGGCTGCCGTCGGTAATATTTTGCCAGTCATAACTCCAGGTATAATTAACCGTATCAAAATTATCAATAATATTTATGGGCTGATCGTCAATATACAAAGCTAATTCCTTAAAATAAGTATTACCTTGATCGCGCGCCATGCCCTGAATAACAAAATGACTGTTATTTATCACTGCTCCTTCGGCCAAATTAGTTATTACCAATTTTGGCCCAATCGCGTCAACGCTATAAATGGAAACAACCTGAGAATTAGCATTGGTAACATTGGCATCAGTCGGTCCATTATTCCCTGAATCCATGAAGATGCCCAAGTCGCCCACATCAAAACTACCATTGGCATTATTATCGGTTAAAATCGGGATTTGCATCTGGATAGTTCCGCCGGTACTTAAACTGCTGTATGTTTCTACGGAAATAAAAAATTTCTGGCTATCAGTGATTTTTTCCGATAAATTTTCAATATACCAGCTTGTAGTTGTAGCAGTATAAATCAAATTACCTATTTTTCGGTCAACGCCCATACCCTGAAAACCTACTGGGCCCGCGTCTGCCCACAAAATTAAATTGTTTATCTGTTTTAAATAACTAGCAGTACCTAAATTTTTTAAACCCAAAGCTTTCAAGGTATCTGTTTTCGTGGTTAGAATACTGAAATCCATAACCAGATTATCAAATGTACCGCGATAAAAAGTAACATAAGGCGCATCCAGATT
>JAPLYC010000075.1 GCA_026395755.1 Candidatus Parcubacteria bacterium
GATTTCTTTACAGGCTGGTGCTCTGGGCGGGTTGGCGACACTGGATGGGTTAGGAAAAATATCATCCGGTCAATTACCGGCAATTACAATTACTAATGTTAATGTCGTTGCTGATATTGCAGCCAGAGATGCGCTTACTCCAGTGGAGACGGGTGATGTGGCTATAGTTTTAGATGAACACCCCGGGTTAGCAGTGGTATCCAATACCTATATCTATGACGGCACTGTCTGGCAGGAAGTGAAAAAGCCGTTAAATCAGTATTTTGCCATAGCTAATAATTTAAGTGAATTGACCAGTCCTTCTACGGCCAGAACAAATTTAGGCTTAGGTACTGGGGACAGCCCTGTATTTACCGGCTTAACTTTAAGCGGGCTGACAGCTGATTCATTTATTTATTCCGGTACAGGCGGATTAATTTCTTCAACTGCTGCTCCTTTAGACGGAGAACTGCTTATCGGTGCGACTGGTTCGACTCCTGTGGCAGCAACTTTAACAGGCACCTCCAATCAGGTGGATGTAAACAATGGAGCCGGGTCCATAACCTTATCAACTCCGCAGGATATTGATAGTGGCGCGACCCCTCAATTTGCAGGCTTAACTTTAACAGGAAGCGGAATTTTAGCTAATGCGCAGGATGTGCAGTTTCGGGAAGCGACAATTAACGGAACAAATCATGTAGCGATAAAAGCGCCGGCAATTTTAGCAGGCGATTATACATTGACGTTACCACTAGCCCAAGGTGGTGCCAGCACTTATTTACAAAATGACGGCTCGGGCAATTTGAGCTGGGCAGCAGGAGTCGGCGGTTTTACAGATCCGATGTTAAATATTGGAGATATTATAATTCGTGATGCAGGAAATATAACAAATAGATTAGCAATCAGCGGTACTACTGGCGATGTTTTGACCGTATCAGCGGGAGGCGTGCCGGTTTGGCAGACATTGCCGAGCGCAGGAGCAGAAGTTGATCCAGTGGTAGCGTTAATAAATGGGTTAGTTAAATCAAACGGTACAATAATATCAGCTGCAACAGCCGGAACAGATTATTCAGCCGGAACATCAGCATTAACAACGGGACTTTTAATATCAACAACAGGTACCGGGGCGTTAAGTATAGCTACAGCGGGAGTAGATTATGTAGCGACTGAAGCAGATCCGATAGCCGGGGGAGTAACCGGAATCGTCTTAGGAGACGGAGCCGGCAATTTATCAGCAGCCGCAGCCGGAACAGATTATTCAGCCGGAACATCAGCATTAACGACTGGACTATTAATGTCAACAACAGGTACTGGGGCATTAAGTATTGCCACGGCCGGAGTTGATTATGTAGCAACAGAAGCCGATCCGATAGCCGGGGGAGTAACCGGAATACTTTTAGGAGATGGAGCCGGTAATTTATCAGCAGCAGTAGCTGGAGACTTTCCAACTTTAAATCAAAGTACGACCGGAACTGCAGCCAATGTAACAGGAACAGTTGCTGTTGCTAATGGTGGTACTGGTCTAGCTACAGTTGGTATCGGTGAAATTATTTATGGTTCAGCTTTAAATACTTATTCAGCTTTAGCTATAGGCGGTGCTAATACATACCTAAAATCAGATGGTATAGGCGGATTATCATGGGCAACTCCGGCTGGTAGCGGCACTATTACTGCTGTCGGTGATATTGCAACTGGCGCTGCCTTTACAGCAACAAATGGCGCAGATGGTAACAACCTCTATTTTGAAGGCGCAACCTCCAATGCAAATGAAGTCAATCTGACTGCGGCTGATCCAGGTACTGATGTGACAGTGACAATTCCTGCAACAACCGGTACGTTATTATTGGATATGAATGATTTATCAGATTTAAATAGTGTTCCTACAGCACTGAGTAATTTAGGGTTAGGGACAGGTGACAGCCCGAGTTTTACGGGGCTGACAGTATCAGGTGGCACAGGCACTTTAGGAGGCAATGCCCAGACAGGCAGCTTAGAAGTGTATGACGGATCAAACAACAAAGTAACTTTAACAAGTCCGGCAATAGGAACAGATTATACATTAATATTGCCTATAGATGATGGGACAGCAGGACAATGTCTAACAACAAGCGATGGCACCGGGACATTAGCCTGGGCAGCTTGCGGAGGTGGAGGCGGAGCAAACACGGCACTGTCAAATCTGGCAGCAGTGGCCATCAACACAGCATTATTGCCGGGAACAACGGACTCAATAGCTTTAGGATCTGATTCATATAACTGGTTGAATTTATACTTAGGGAATGGCGGAGTAGTTTTTGAAGGCGCAACAGGAGGAGTGGATGCAAATGAGACTACCTTGGCGGTGGTAGACCCGACAGCAGACCAGACAATAACCTTACCTAATGCCACGGGCACAGTTTTGTTAAACACGAATAATTTAACAGACGTATCAAATACAGCGACAGCGCGTGGCAATTTAGGCGCGGCTGCCAGCGGAATAAACACAGATATCACGGGATTAAATGGACTAAATAAGCAGAATGCCATACAAATCGGGCCATACGGATTAGTGGCAGGAAATACTGGCGAAGCCAGATTTTTGGAACTGGCGGCCAGTGGTACAGATTATGCGGCAATTAAATCCCCGGATGCATTGGCAGCCAGTTATACCTTGACCTTGCCGGTAGATGACGGCACATCGAGCCAGTTCTTGCAGACAGACGGAAGCGGGGTATTGTCCTGGGCAACTCCAACAGCCTCGAGTATAGCCTTTAATAATATAACCGGTGGAACAAATACATCGGCTGCTATGATAGTTGGAGGCACCGCTTCTTTAGCTCCAACAACCGGATCTATAACTGCTAATAAATTTAGACAAGGTGTTGGAACTGATACAGACGATGTTGATCTCGCAGCTACTGAAGGCGAAGTCGCCGGCATTTTACCCGTAGCAAATGGCGGTACTGGCACGCTTAGCGGAACATTGGGCGGTGTGCTTTTTTATGCCACTGCAGGTAGTATCGCTAATACAGGAGCCGGTGCCAATAATCAATTTCTTAAAAGTAGTTCCGGAGGGCTCCCAGGTTTTTCTTCAGTTGCGTTGAATACTAACGATGTTACAGGCATTTTGCCTATTCTCAACAGGGGCGGTACTGGCAATGGAACAGCTCCAGGCTCTCCGGGAATGGTTGTTTATACTGCATCAACTACGGCTTATGGCTATACTGCACAGGGTAGTTCGGGACAATTGTTGCGTTCAGGTGGTGCGGGAGTTCCGACCTGGACAACAGCAACTTTTCCAATCCTTGCCGGCGCATCTGGTAATGTCTTAAAATCTGACGGTGCTGATTGGTCAAGTGCTGCCCCTACTATGGCACTTTCTGGTCTTTCACAAGCTTCAAGTTCAAATACGATTGCTAACGCTGATTATCCCCAGACTTGGAATTGGGCTTTGACTACGGCGGCTAGAACAGCTTTTTCTCTCAATGAAAGTGCAAACTCAGCTGGTGGTTCAGGATCCCAGTATATTTTAGGTGTAGGCACTTTTTCTACGTCCTCTACGGCAGCTCCATTAAAAGTTACACTGGGAGCGAATAAGATTATTGATACGACAAGTACAGGCGGTTTAATTTTTGGTAATACTGCTATAAATACGCCCATTACTATAAAATCAGGAACAGGCGCAATTGATATTGGTACCGATGTTTTTGCCCATACTACAACATTAGGGTCTACAACAGGCGCAGCTTCAACTGTAGTTCAATCAGGAACCGGTGCCCTTAAAATTGAAACTCAAGGTACTGGTGGTTTATTGATTGGTAATAATGCTATTGCCCAGACTATTACTGTTGGCAATACTACTGCCGGAACATCCATTGCCTTAGACACCGGTACCAGTGGCACTATCGATATCGGTGCAAGTGGTTTTTCCAGAGCAATTAATATTGGTACCGGAGCAGCCGTTGTTGAAACAATTACGATTGGAGGCACTGGCGCTAATCCTATTTATATTGGTAATAATCAGGCTAGTGGCTCAATTAATCTTGGTGCCAGCATGATCGGAGGCACTATCACGATCGGCGGTACTGCGCAGACAGGCGGTATTAGTATCGGTACAGGTACTGCTACACAAACATTGCTTTTTGGTACTGGCACACTTGAAACAGGAACAAAAAATATTACTATCGGAAATCTTGATAGCGGCACAACCATGAATATTAAATCAGGCATAGGCGGTCTCCATTTGGCGACTGCCAATAGCGGGAACATTACATTATTAGCAGATTCCACCGGTACTATGCAGATTGATACGGGTTTAAATGGTACTATTAATATTGGTAACGGTCCAGCCGCTAAAACAATAAATTTTGGTAATAATAACACCTCAACAGCAATGAACATCACATCAGGTACAGGTGGTATTAACCTTACTGGTAAAGTAAGAATAATAGGTACTGCCCCCACGCCTACTAGCCCTGCCGGCACTTGTTCGGTCGGTGGAGTTGTTAGTATGGCAACTGGTTCCAGCGATAATGCTGGTAAGATACAAGTAACGGCCTGCACAGCCGGAAATTATAGCGCCCTTACTATTAGTTTTTCTGCAGCCTGGACAAATGCTCCATTCTGTACAATTTCTGCAACTGATAATAACTCGGCAACTATGGTTTCAACCGGAGTTTGGGTTACCACTGCCACAGGTTCCATGACCATAAACGTACCGGCTGCTAGTACTAATGCAACTACCTGGAACTATAATTGTTTTGGTAATTAGAAATTTAGCGTCTTGAATTTTAAACATTTATTTAATAAAAATTTAAAATAAAAAAACTATGGACATCAAAACTTTAAAACCGGAAAAACTTAAGGAAAAAATTGGCAGAAAAAAAATGCCTAAACTGCTCAAGATTATTGTTATTGTGCTGGTTATTGTGGCACTCGGGGCGGGAATCTATTATGCCCTAGACCAGATGGGCTATGTTAAGGCCATGAGACTGGCTTTGCAGTATCAAAAACAAACAGCTTTAAACAAGGAGGATGCGGCAATTTTAAACCAGCTGAAAAAGATCATGGTTTTACCGGATGATATTAACCCTACTATGGCCAATATCACTGACATTGAAGCTTTGAAAAAATCACAGCCCGGATTTTTCGCCACCGCCAGTAACGGACAAAAATTGATTATTTATCCTGATCAGGCCATTATTTTTGACCAAAAATCAGGTAAAATTGTTAAAGTCGGCCCGGTACAGGTTACCGGTAATCAGAACGCGCAGGTTCAGCCGGTGAATTTTGCCGTTTATAACAGTTTGAAAGACGATCCTGCCAATGCCAAGACCGCGGAAATGGAAACTAAAATCAAAACCGCCTTTAATAACGCGGTGGTGACAGTGAAAGAAAATTCAGCAAAAATTGATTACCCGCAGACATTGGTTGTTGATATTGCCGGCAATAATCCCGATATTCAAAAAATAGTTGATGCCCTGGGCGCAAAATTGAGCGGCCTGCCAATAGGTGAAAAGAAACCTGAAGGAGTGGCGGTGCTGGTGATTATAGGGAAACAGTAAAATTTTCAATTTTTCAATTTTACAATTTTCAGAAAATTTTCAATGGATCAACTTCCAAATAAAATTTACGATTTAGAAGAAAGAACAGCTAAATTTGGAGAAGATATTATTAGATTTTGTAGAACTGTTAAATCTGATAATATTTGTAATCCCATAATTAATCAGTTGGTCCGTTCCGCAACTAGTATAGGGGCTAATTATTGTGAGGCAAATAATGCCAGTTCAAAAAAAGATTTTCGCAATAAAATCTATATATGCAAGAAAGAATCACAGGAATCTAAGCATTGGTTAAGAATGTTGGCTGTATCTTTGCCTACACAAGCCGAGGGAATTAAAAAATTATGGAATGAAGCCCATGAAGTGACTTTAATTTTCCAGAAAATAACTAAAACTCTTAGTGAATAATTGAAAATTGTAAATTAAGTCTTCTCTGAAAATTGAGCATTGTAAATTGAGAATTAGACTTATGACATTTAAGATAAATATTACAAGATGTTACAATTCAAAATAAGAAATTTATTGATATGCACTGCGGCGGCCATACTTTTGGTCGCCCCTTTTGCAGCTGGAGCGGCAAATGATTTTATCCTGGATGATGTTGTAAATTTTGATTTAAATACTTTGGAGGCGGTTGCGACTACAATTACAGCCGGTTCGGTTACGTCCGGACAGCAGGTGATTGAAATGGATGTGCAGTCAAATTATATTGATATTAGCGTCTATACTGATACAGATATTACTTTTAATACTACTGTCGTCGGCCAGTATTTAAAGTTCACTCCTTTTTCCAGCACAAGTTTTACCTTAACTCCATCCTGCCCAACCAATACAGCGCGTATTGCTGGTACTGGCGCGGCTCCGCTAACAGTAAAGCTGGAAGTAACCTCAGTTAATTCTTGCGCGGCCGGGATTACAGTTACTCCTATTTCAGGCAATACTTCAGAAGCCGGGACTAGCGCAATGTTTGCAATTTATTTAAATACTCAGCCGTCAGCTAATGTCACAATTGGTATTTCCAGCTCAGATCCTACCGAGGGTAATGTTTCGACTGCCTCTCTGATTTTTACCAGTGCCAATTGGAATATTCCTAGGTTTGTGACTGTGACAGGAGCTGATGACAGTATTATTGATGGCAATATTACTTATACTATTATTACAGCACCTGCTGTATCTGCGGATCTTTATTATAATGGATTTAATCCTAATAACGTCACTGTTGTTAATATTGATAATGATACCGGCGGCGGCGGAGGCGGCGGTGGTGGAGGCGGAGGAGGCGGAGGAGGCGGAGGTGGCGGTGGCGGAGGTGGCGGTGGACCAATTTTGCCGCAAATAACCTTGCCTGCGGGCGTTTATGTCGGGGATTTAATCAAACGTCCTGATATACCTACTGTTTATGTTGTTGATGATGATTTAAGACGCCATTCTTTCCCGAACCGGGAAACTTATTTTAGCTGGTTCCCTGATTTTTCTAATATCAAAATAGTTTCCGCAGAAACTTTGGCAGCAACCACTTTGGGTTCTAACGTAACAGTCAGTCCCGGCACTTATCTTATAAAGGTCCAGTCAGTGCCCAAGGTTTTTGCCGTAGAACCGGGCGGCGGCATAAGATGGATTGAAACTGAAGAAATTGCCAGGAAATTATATGGAGAAAAATGGGGTGAGAGGGTAATTGATGTCAATCCTGCTTTCTATATTAATTATCAGGAAGGCAATCCAATCATCGCGGGCCAGCATCCGACCGGCAGTTTGGTGCAATGGGAAAATGGTCAAAGAGTTTACTATATTGAAAATGGTGTCAGGCGCTATATTACTTCCGAGGTCTTTATTAATAACCATTACCAAAACCGTTTTGTCTATCGCCAATTAACTCCTGATTTTTTCTATACCAACGGTGTAGATTATCCGATGCTCGGAATTCCCGCTTTAATGGTACTGAAATAAAATTATAGTGAGGATAATAATTTTCAAATAAAATAGAAAAACCCTCACGCGTCGCGGGAGGGTTTTTTCGTCAGATGACGATTTGATGTTCCAGCAGATAGACCTGGGCGAAAATATCTTTTCTGGATAGTTGTTCGTCGCCGATGTTTTTGCCATTTATATCAAGGCGCTGAAATCTGATCATGTTGTTAGGTTCAAGCGCGACGATTTTTACCAGTCTGACAAAAACATTTTGGCAGCCTCCCCAGGGTCGGAATTGTCGCTCGAAATCTTTTTTGCTGATTTTGAGAGGACGAGTGGCCTGTCCGTGCTCATCATTTACAAATATCTCAATGCGCCCGTCAGGTAAGACTTCTAAGTCATGCACCATTGCCAATTGTACGACACATTCTCCCGCTTTAAACTCTCCAAGCATGATTCCTCCTCAGTGTTTAGCTTATTCCGCATGGTTAAAGAACATTTATATACTATACCTTTTTATGGCAAATATCAAGATTTCGCGGCTCTTGAATAATAAATAAAATTCTGTTAAAATTGACTTATCTTAAATCTTAATGTTTTAATTTCTATGGAAAAAACCCTGGTAATTGTTAAGCCGGATGGCGTTCAGCGTAATTTAATCGGCGAAATCATTTCACGATTAGAGAAAAGCGGCCTTAAAATGGTTGCCGCTAAAATGCTGCAGCCTGATGAAAAATTAATTGAAAAGCATTATACCATCGATCCTGATTGGTTTAGATTGTGCGGTGAAAAAAACATCAATTCTTATAAGAAAAAGGGGTTGACCCCGCCCAGCGAGGATCCGATCGAAGTCGGTAAAATGGTTTTGCAAAAATTAAAACAATATTTAACCTTCTGTCCGGTTGTGTCTATGGTTTGGGAAGGTAGTTCAGCCGTGGAATTAGTACGCAAAATTACCGGAGGTACTGAGCCTTTAGGCGCGGCTCCCATGGGTACGATTCGCGGAGATTATTGTCTGGAATCATATCTTTTGGCGGATAGCGCCGAAAGAGCAGTGCGTAATTTAGTTCATGCTTCCGGCTCCGTAGCAGAAGCGGAAAAAGAGATTGCCTTATGGTTTGATAATAAGGAAATTATGGATTATAAATTGACCAGGGATACGATTATTTATGATAAGGAATGGAATATTGCTTAAGGCTAAGCCTTAAAATAAATGTCAGTGAATTCGCAAATTAAGAAAATTCCTTCAAGGCTTAGCCTTGAGTAAGTTCTATGCGACGAATAAATTTTGTAAATCAGGAAATTTATCACATTTATAATAGAGGAGTAGATAAACGTGATATTTTCTTAAAAAATGGTGACTATTTAAGGTTCGTCGAATATTTAAAACAAGTTCAAGAGACTAAGCTTAATTCCGATGAGCTTAGTCTTTTAGATTCCGTTGAATTTATTTGTTATTGCCTTAATCCCAACCATTTTCATTTTGTTTTAAAGCAGCTAAGAGATGGCGGAATTTCAAAATTTATGCATTTTTTAGCAACCAGCTATACTATGTTTTTTAATATTAAATATCAACGGAGCGGCGCTCTTTTCCAGGGGCCATTTAAGGCAAAACAGGTGGAATCTTTCGAACATCTACTTTGGTTATCTATTTATGTGAATACTAATGCGCAGATTCATGGAATAACTGATGATGCTGCAACTTATCCCTGGTGCAGTTTTGCTTATTATTTAGGGACAGAACAAATTAATATTTGTAACAAAAGGATAATATTAGAGGAAATTAAAAATTATAGTAGCTATGCAAAAGAGGCATCAAGTTTTATGAAGAAGAAAAAAGAAATGGAAAAGTATTTGGAATTAGAGGCTTAAAGGTATTGGCGTTTAAGGCTAAGCCTTTAAAAGAATGCCCATGTTTACGTAAATATCAAAATTTCTTCAAGGCTTAGCCTGGAAGCGATTTGACTTTTACAAGCAATGTGCTATAATATATTTATATGATAACCGCACAAGCAATAAAACTTCAGAAATTTGAACTTAACCTAAATTTATTAGGTTTATTGTTGTTAAGCTGCCTGCTCGCGGTTAAGTTTTCCATTTTTCGATAAATTATATTGATATAAGGAAAAAACTAGCACCGCGAAGCGGTGCTAGTTTTTATTTAGGGTTCTTTTTAGAGTAAAGCCCTCCCACGGAGGGCGAAGGAGGTAGGTGATGATAAACGTTTGCCAACAATGTTCGCGTTTAAACCCCCTAGGCAATAAACAATGCAATTATTGCCAGGGGGATTGTCTAGAGATGAAGCCCTTAGACTATGGACAGTTCCTGGTTGATAAAAACATCGGGACTAAGACCAGGGAGGAATCTTGGGATGTTGATTACCCTGATTTGAGGTTATTTGAGGCTTGTCGAGCCATGCCAGATCAGTGGGACTTATTGCTTGCCAGACCTTGAAAAGGAGGGGAAAATGGCTGAAGAAAAGCAAAATAGCGGTAACGAGAAGAAAAGGTGGGGTAATTGGTGTAAAAAGTGCGGCAAAGAGCACGAAAATATGGGGGTGGAACAATGTGATTGCGGAGGAAAAACAGATATTTTTCCTGGTCCGCCCGATATTAAAGGCTCGACCCCGCAAAATGGCAGGATTATTCCTTTATAAGGAATAAAGCCCTAGATCAGTAATGGTTTAGGGCTTTAAAATTTAGCTAATTATAGCAAATTTGTGTAAATTTTAGCTCAATTTACTTGACAATTATCGTTTTCTGTACTAAGCTAAAATATATGAATTTATTAGATCAAAAATTAACTGAAGAAAACTCTCAGCTATGGCTGGCTAATGTATTGGTTTTAGTCGTCGTAGTCGTCTTAGGCACTGTCGCAGTGGCTAGAGTTTTAAATATGTTCTAAAATTATTGATATATTTAAAAAGGCCACTGCTAAAAACAGTGGCCTTTTTGATTAGTTCTTTATATAGGGGTGTAACTCAGTGAAAGAGTACCGGGCAAACATCCCGGGAGTCATGGGTTAAAGTCCCATCACCCCTACCATGTTCTTTCTGTGGGCATGTAACTCAAATGGCAGAGATCCAGTTGGTAACTGGTGTGTTGGGAGTTCGAACCTCTCCATGCCCACTTAATTTAGTTACAGGTGTCAGGGGATAGCTTATGGAAAGCGCCAAAACTATCCTTTTGGAGATGTCTGGTTCAAATCCAGCTCCCCTGACCAAATTTTTTAAGCTAACAAGGAGGGCTAAGGTATGTCAGCGGAAAAAGCGATTGAAAACGTAAGTGTTCAGAGTTTTTTTGAAGAAGCTGCCAGAATTGAAGTTCAGCTTGATCGGTTGAATAATCGGCATTTTAATTATTGCCAAGAAACTGAAGCGCTCAAACAAGCTCTGGCCAACGGTTGTCGGCGTCAGACTTCAAGGCAAGCGCGCTTAAATGATCTTCAAGTAAGGCTTTTGCCGCAGCTTCAGTCACATATCGACTCCTTGCAGGTGCAAAAAGGCGGAGGAATCTACTGATTCTTTCCAGCTCTTCCCAGAATGAGGGAAGAGCTTTTTATTTTTTGATATGCTATAATATAAATGATCAGGCAATTAGCTTATGTTCTAGGACAATCTTATTTAATGGGAGGCTCAGATTTTATAACGCCGTGGCGTTATAATGCGGCCACCCACCTGACTTTAAGCTGGAAACATCAAGCTTATTGCCTGATTAATAAAAACACCCCTTGGCCATGCCACAGGGTGTTTTTTATTAGAAAAAACATATCCCCAATTGCCTCAAAATGTATAGGCGAAAGATTAAAAATATGTTAAAATATGAGTAGGAAAGAACGGGTTTAAAGACCTAATTTTTATGTTAAGTAGCAAAAAGTTAAAAGAAATTTTAATTAAGCCTGGCTATGTCAACGAGGCGGATTTTGCATTGGCGGAAAGAGACGCCAAGGCCAAAAAAATCAGTTTAGAGCAGGCATTGGCGGATAATAATCTGTTAAAGGATGAAAATCTGGGTCAACTGATTGCCGACAGCCAGAAATTCCGCTTTGTGAATTTATCAAAAAAGGATATTAGTCCTGAAATTTTAAAATTAATTCCTGAAGTTGTCGCCAAAAAGCAATTAATTATCGCCTTTAATAAAGATAAGGATGGTTTACATCTGGCCATGAATGAACCTGATAATTTACCCCTGCAGCATTTTGTCAGTAAAAATACAGGCGAAAAAATTATTACCTATTATGCTACGCCCAAAGACATTTTAAAAACCGTTAAGCAATATCATAAGGAATTAAGGCAGGAATTTTCGGAAATAGTTTTAAAAAATTTAAGCGAGATTAAGTCAGACAATAAAGAACAGTTGCCGATTATTAAAATAGTGGAATCATTGATTCAATATGCCTATGAAAACCGCGCTTCTGATATTCATATCGAGCCGCATGATGAGGACACTCTGATACGTTTTCGTATCGATGGTGTTTTGCATGATGTTTTGGCCATTCCCAAAAATTATCATGACATGATTGTGTCCCGAGTTAAAATTATGTCAAATTTGAGGACTGATGAGCATAAAAGCAGTCAGGACGGCAAAATTCGGTTTAATTTGGCTGAAGAAAAATTAGACATCAGGGTTTCCATTTTACCAATTGTCGAAGGCGAAAAAATTGTAATGAGACTTTTGGCGAAAAAATTGCGCCAGTTGAATTTAGATAATTCCGGTTTAAATCCCAAGGATGTAAAAAAGGTTAAACAGGCCATTAAAAGTCCCTGGGGCATGATTTTGGCAACCGGTCCGACCGGCAGCGGAAAGACAACAACATTATATTCAATTTTAAAACTTTTAAATTCCCGAGATATTAATATTTCCACTATTGAAGATCCTGTAGAATATGACGTTGACGGTATTAATCAGATTCAGGTTGATGCTGAAACTAATTTAACTTTTGCCAAGGGCTTGCGCGCGATTTTGCGCCAAGATCCCGATGTCATCATGGTTGGTGAAATTCGTGATGAGGAAACCGCCAAAATCGCCATAAATTCAGCCATGACCGGTCATTTGGTTTTATCTACTTTGCATACCAATGATGCCGCCACTGCCTTGCCCCGCCTTTTAGACATGAAGGTCAAGCCTTATTTAATCGCCTCCACCGTTTTAATGGTAATTGCCCAGCGCCTGGTCAGAAAAATATGCCCAAATTGCATCGAAAGTTATACCATATCGACTGAAAACTTTGGCAAGTTATTACCCAAAGGCGTAGCGGAAAAAATGATTGACGGGAAAAAGAATGTTACTCTCTATAAGGGGGAAGGCTGCAAATTATGTCATAAAACCGGATACACTGATCGTTTAGGAATTTTTGAAGTTTTGGAAGTGAGCCAGCCCATTCGTGATTTAATCGTGCAAAAAGCAACGAGTCAGGATATAAAAAAACAGGCAATTTCTGAGGGTATGACTACGATGCTGGAAGATGGCCTGGAAAAAGTCTTTTTGGGCCAGACGACATTGGAAGAAATTTTAAGGGCAACCAAGGAATAGATGTTTTAAATAACAAAAAGTAAATACCAAATTACAAAAAAATATCAAATCTAAAAATTCAAATAACAAAAAAGGAGCATGGCCAAATTTTTAAGCGTTTTAGGTGAAAAAAAATATTTCGAATTTAAAAACTGGAATTGGCACATTAATTTTGGTTTTAATGTGGAGAAAATTTTGTTTGCCAAGACATTGGCGACTTTATTGCGGTCAAAAATTAATATTGCTGATTCCTTAGTAATTTTAGAGGCACAATTTTCCGGCAGTTTTAAATACGTTGTCGGGTTAGTTAGAAAAGACGTGGAAAACGGACAGACATTGGCCAGCGCTTTGGCCAAACACCCAAAATACTTTAATAAAATTTATGTGGGCTTGGTTAATGTCGGTGAAAAAAGCGGCCGTCTGGTTGACTGTCTGCAGCGCGTAGCCAAACAGCAGGAAAAAGAGTTGCAATTATCGCGCAGTATTCAGGCAGCGTCCTTATATCCGGCTATTATTTTTATTTGCTTAGCCGGTTTGGCGGCTTTATTAAGTTATTATATTTTGCCCCAGCTGATTATTGTTTTTACTTCTTTTAATATGCCGCTGCCCTGGACGACCAAGGCTTTATTATGGCTGGCGGATTTTATCAGACAATATGGCCCTTTGCTTTTGATTTTAATCATAGCGGGCATTTTCTTTTTCCGCTTTTTGATTAAACAGAATAAAATCAGGCCCCATTGGCAGGGATTTTTAGTGAGTCTGCCTTTTTTGGGGGAACTTTTAAAAAAATGGAATCTGGCCCGCTTTTGCCGCATTTTAGGCACATTATTGGAAAGCGGAGTTTCCATTCATGAAGCACTAGATACTGCGATTGAAAGCTTGAGCAATGAAGTCTATATAAATTTATTGAAAAAAGTTAAAGCTAAAGTCTTGGGCGGCTTATCATTGGGCGAGGCCATTGAAAGTTTATATAAAATTGATATTTTCCCGCGTTTTGTTTTTCAATTGATTAGTGTCGGCGAAAGAACCGGAACGCTGGAAGAAAATTTAATTTATCTGGCTGAATTTTACGAAGAAGAAGTGGAAAATATCAGTAAAAACATGGCCAGCATTATTGAGCCGGTATTATTGGTGGTAATTGGCATTATTGTGGCTGTGATCGGCACTGCGATTATTTCGCCGATTTATGAATTTATCGCGACTTTAAGCGAAAGCCTTTAAATTAATTTTAATTTTACAATTTACAATGATCAATTAATTTTCAAAATTGATTATTGAAAATTGATGATTGTAAATTTAAGCGTATGAATAAGGGTTTTACCTTAATCGAGCTGATCATTGTTATTTGCATCTTTTTATTATTAGGTACGATTTTTTGGCCGATTGGCGCTAGTTTTTATCAGCAGGAGCTTTTAAGCAAAGCCGAGCAACAGGTGATTTGGATTTTAAAGCAAGCCAGAGCCAACGCAATTAACCAAAAAAATAATTCCGCCTTTGGCGTTCATTTGTCAGCGGGTGAGGCCGTTATATTTCAGGGCGATGATTTTAGTAGCCGCGCCATAATTGAGGATGTTAATTATTCGTTGCCTAAAGTCGTCGCCATTAATGGCTTAAATGAAATAATTTTTGCCCCCAATACCGGGATGGTCAGTCCGGCCGGTTCCATTATTTTAAGCAGCGCGCAATCAAATAAGGAGATTATTATAAATGAGCTGGGTGTTATTGATTATTAGAGCTGAAGGCTTAGCGCTAAATATTTTTCAATATGAAAGACCGAAATAAACAAAAAGGATTTTCTTTGGTCGAGATTTTAATCGGTATCGGTATTTTCTCCGTTATTTTTATCGGTGTAAGTTATTTATTGTTAGATAATTTACAGGCCAGCTTTGATAACCAGGAAAAAATTAAGGCTGATTTTTTGGTAGCCGAAGGCTTGGAAGCAGTAAAGGCGATTTCCGGCAATGATTGGGGCCAGCTTACGGCGGGAAATTACGGATTAAAATTAGCCGATAATAATTGGCAGCTGATTACTGATCCGGAAAAAGTCAGTCAAATGTCTAAAAATGGCGAGCGTGTAATTACCATCTCAGATTTAAGTGATAATAATTTAAAAAAAGTTGAAAGCAAGGTCGTCTGGCTGAGCATCACGGATAAATTAAAGGAAAGCAGCGCTACAACTATTTTAACCAATTGGCGGAGCTATGTTTCAGTCTGTGCTGACGGGCTGGATAATGACGGCGATGGTTTTTTTGATTATCCGGAGGATCCCGGCTGCAGTTCTCCGGCCGATGATGACGAATATAATCTTGCTGATCCGCCGGTTTTACCCGCCTGCTCTGATGGTCTGGATAATGATGGTGACGGTACAATTGATTATCCCAATGACCCCGGCTGTGCTTCAGCAGCTGATGACGATGAAACTAATCCGGTTGTTTCGGCGGTTTGTTCTGACGGTTTAGATAATGACGGTGATGGCAAGGTGGATTATCCGGACGATCCCGGCTGTGTGTCAGCTGATGATAATGATGAAATTGATCAGTTAAATTTACCTCAATGTTCAGATAATTTAGATAATGACGGAGATGGTCTGGTAGATTATCCCGCTGATTTTGGTTGCAGTTCTGCCGCTGATGACGATGAAAGTCAGCCCGTAGTTTTGTCTCTTTGTTCAGACGGAAAAGATAATGACGGTGACGGGAAAATAGATTATCCAAAAGACCCGGGTTGCAGTTCGGCGGATGATAATGATGAAACTGATCCGATTTGCGGCAATAATATTTTAGAAACGGGTGAAGAATGCGATGACGGCAATATTCAAAATCGTGACGGGTGTTCAAACCATTGCAAAATTGAAGGTGCAGGCGGTTCAATTTGTGGTAACGGGATAATTGAGTCGTCTGAAGAATGTGATAAGACCGCAATACCCAATGGTTGTCAGTATGAGGGCGAAGCTTGCCAGAATAATTGTAAATGTGAAGTCCCTATTTGCCATGCGACCTCTTCTGAGGCGAATCCTTACAACTTATTATGGGTAAGTGATGATGCCATTGATGGGGAAGGTAATAATGACCATTCTAATCATAGCGGGGATATTATTCCTATCGGAGATATTAATAATGATGGAATTTTAAATGAAGACGATTGCATCGCCAGTTTAAATCAAGCTTGCGGGGGACAGACATGCCAGACAGTAACCCCTGATGTAATTTTTGATAGTGAAGATACGGCTTTGTGCAAATTAGACGAGGGCACAATTACTGTTACCGGCAAAGTTGCTTTAGCCGAAGGCAAAACAGCTACATTGCAGCTTTCATATTATGTTATTTGGCCGGAAGATAAAAGAACCGAAATAACATATGTCAATAAGGGCATTGTAAGTAATGGCGATACATTTTCTATTGTTACTCCGTGGCCGGGCGTGCGGCCGGGGGAATTAAAAGTTGAAACTCATATTGGGGCCATGCTTTTAGATCCGATTACCGGTAATCCGATTATGGCCAATGGTTCCAGTTTGGATTATTATTGGTATCCCTGGGTTTGCCCGGCACCAACAACGCAATGTTCAGATGGCATTGATAACGATGGTGACGGTAAGATTGATTATCCGGCTGATTCAGGTTGTTTTAGCGCCGCTGACGACAGTGAATATGGCGCTTGCACCGATAATGATCACGATGGTTATAATACACCTGGTCCAGGCTGCATCCCGACAGTTACAGTCCAGAGTAGTGGCAATATCAAAGCACCTAAAGGCAAAATGAAGGTTAAAGTCATTACTTCTCAGATTACGTATGGCGCCGGCGGACCAGAAGTATTTGTTAAGACAGGTCTAAAAATAAATGGCACTTTAAACTGGCTTTTTAACGGGGAGGATGTGGATGGTGGAGAAGAATATAATACTGTAATTGCTGACAATACTAATATTGCGGTCAGAGGTTATGCTTGGTATCAAAATTCATTTAACAGCCAGTATGATTCTGATACGAATACCAAATATGTAAAAGCTTTGACCAAGGGCAGCAGCTTGCCAAATGTGCCGCGTTTTGGATCACAGCAGCCGCTATCTGAAACCTTGTCTGCCTTTGTTGACGGCAATCGTAAAATTGATATTGACGTTAATCAGGTTTTGTTAATTTGGGAATTGGGCGTAACTGATTTAAGCTCGGATGCGGCTGATTTTCAGGATTTAGTTGTTTTATTGACTTTTGGGCCAGAAGCCTTGCCTTACTGTACCTGCGGTCCGTTTGATTGTGATGATTCTAATAATAATATGAATCCCGGTAAAACCGAAATACCGAATAATAATATTGACGATGACTGCGACTTTTTCGTGGATGAATAAAAACTTGCTTTTTATGAAGAAAAAAAATAATCAGGGCTTTACTTTGATTGAAACCATCATTTACATCGGTTTACTGGCGGTAATTATTGTATTTCTCATCTCTTTCTTTGCGCAGGCTACATTTATAAAAGGTAAAATAAATGAGCGTCTGGATAATTTGGATAATGCCCAATATGCCCTGGAGCGTATGACGTGGTATTTGCAAAACAGCATTGAGGTTACAGAGCCTTTAGCCGGTCAAAGTTCCAAGCAATTAATGGCAAATTCCTTAGTTTCGGAAAAAAATCCAATTAAGTTTTTTGTTGAAGCCAAACAATTAAAAATGCAGATAGCTGATGGTCAGGCCATAAATTTAACCAATAATCGTCTGGATGTGGATGATATTTCTTTTACCAACCAGGGTTTTATCAACCAGCCGGCGTTAATACAGATTAAAATGACAGTTTTGGGGAAGCAAAGTCTGTGGCAGACTCAGCCGTTAACGTTGCAAACTTCGGTAAAATTGGAAAAATAATAAAGTTACCAATAATATGGATAAGCTATCTAAACCAAACGGCTACATAGCCTTAATCACCCTAATTATTGTCGGGGCAGTGGTTTTAATCGGCGCGATTGCTGTTTCTTTTATTGCTCTGAATCAGCAGAATTTTATCATCAGCCACAATCGGACTCTGAAAAATTTTTATGCGGCTAATGCCTGTGCTAATTATGCCATTTCGCAGCTGCAAAAGAATTTGGATTATGCCGGTAATGAAACTTTAGATTTGGAAGGAATCAGCTGTCAGGTTGAGGCCATAAGCGGTAGCGGAGAGAAAAATCGGGCAATTATTGCCAGTAGTCAGGTGGGCAACCAGTTGAAAAAAATAAAAATTGAGCTGGATCAGGTCAAGCCTGTAACCATAATTAAAACCTGGGGTGAAATTTTCGAGTAAATAATAAATTTTTAACTATTTTGTATGGGTATTTTCAAGAACTTGGGGGAGAAATTTTTTAGTCATAAGTTTCCCATGGTGGGAGTTGATATTTCCGACGCCTCTATTGAGGTAATGCAGTTGCGGGCCGGTTTACAGCAGCCAAAAATTAAAGCTTCTTATCGCGTAGAATTACCCGACGGCTTAATCGAAAACGGGAGAATTGTTGATTTGGATAAAACAGCGGAAATACTGAAAAAAGCTTTTAGTGCCGGCGGATTTGCCAACAATTTTTGCCTTTTATCCTTGCCCGACAAAGAAACGTTTTTTGTAAATTTAAAACCGGAACAGGATGTCTCTGACATTGAGGCCGCTGTTTATAGCCTGGCTGAAGAAAATTTGCCGGTAGAACTCAGTAAATGCTTAAGCGATTACCAGCTTGGCACTGATAATGAGGTTTTTTTCGTAGCCGCGCCCAAGGAAATTATTCTTCAATATCTGGAACTGTTTAAAAAAGCGGAATTGAATTTAGCAGTTATTGATTTTGAATCAGCTTGTTTGGCTCGGACACTTTTGGATCAGTCCAGGCTTAGACAGCCGGCTTTTATTATTGACTTGGGTGCCAAATCAACTGATATTTTGCTGTTGGATAAAAATGGGTTTGAAGATCAGACTAATTTGGCTTGCGGCGGTTTTTTCTTGAGCCAAAAATTGGCTGAGACTTTGAATAAAGATATAAAAGAAGCGGAATTGATAATGATCTCCCGGGGTTTGCAGGATTTAAAAGCTGACGCTGGTAAAATTATTGGGGAGATCTTTGGCCCGGTTGTTAGTGAAATTAAAAATATGGCAGCTGATTATGAAGCCAAAATCGCCCAGAAACCCGTTCAGATAATTTTAGCCGGCGGTATCAGCCAGTTGCAGGAAATTAATGATTTTTTTAAGAAAAACTTGCCTGATTTTATTATTGAATCAGGCGATCTTAAGGAATCTGTTGATTTTAAGGATTTTGAGCTTAAAGGCGGTGAGATTTTGTATGCCAATGTCGTGGGTTTAGCGTTAAGAGGACTTTCGGCCAGCAGTTTAAATAAAGGGATAAATTTAATTAAAAATTTAACATAAAAAATTATGTCCAAACAAAAAGGGTTTACGCTGATTGAGCTTTTGGTAGTACTTGGTATTATTGCCATTTTAGCCGCCATAGTCATCATTGCGGTTAATCCGGCCAGACAGTTTGCTATTTCCAGAAATACTGTCAGAGAAGCTAATGTCAATACGATTTTAAGCGCATCTTGGCAGTATGCGATTGCCAATCAGGGCAATTTACCGGCTTCCATTACTGAAACCGCCGGTGAAATTTGCAAAACAGGCGCAACCAGCTGCGCAGGCTTAGTCGATTTGTCAGTGTTAACTGAAAACGGCAAGTACATTGTTAAAATTCCCGAAGATCCTAAAGGTTCAACCGGCGAAGGCGCAGGTTATTTTATCCAAAAAATGGCCAATGGCCGCTTGAAAGTTACGGCGCCAAACGCGGAATTAGAGACTACCATCGAAGTTCAGAATTAAAAATAATAAAACAAAAGTTCCCGGCAATAAAGTTGGGAACTTTTTTGTTAAAATAAATCGCCTCCCCGGGAAAGGGGAGGCGTAGCTAGTCATTTTGTTTTTTTCGGATAAGGCCGGATTACAACCCTGGTTCCGATTTGTAGCCACTGGTGCAGCCACTCTGCATCCGAGTAAAAGACACGGATACAGCCGTGACTGGCATTGGCGCCTGGAACATTGCCTGCATGAAAGGCATAGCCTTGCCCCTGAAAAAAAGCGGCGTAAGGCATTTTGGCGCATTTGTTGCCAGTGCAGCCAACAGGGTAGCGACCCGAACGATAGTTGGGTCCTTCTTTTCGGATGATTTTAAACTCACCCGTTTTTGTTCGGCAACCGCGTTTGACATCAGGGCAATAGTCTTTGCCTCCGGCTGCAGGTCCCCAGCGCACGAGATTGCCCTCGCCATCATAGGCGCCAAAGGCCAGTAGAGCAGGATCCCAGATGATCAGTTTCTCTCCGGGAGGGTCAATTTTATAGGCATATGGGGAGTAATCCATGAAGGTCTTACCCTGCATATCCTTAGGTACTGCCAGCACAACTCCTTTTGTAAGTTTGATGTTGCGTCGGTTGATCTTCATTACTATTTCCCGCTCGACAGTATTTGCCCACAGAATTTCCCAGGTAGGTACAACCTTTTTTTCTTTAATCGTAGTACCCGAGTTGGTCTGGACTTCTGTTTTAATGACTGTATCTCCGATTTTCAAACAGTAAAAATTGACCGAATCGCCACAGAGCGCTTCGCCATATTTTTCTAATATGGCAGGTGCGGTTGCAGTAGTTGTACACTGCTCTGTCACCTCCGGCTCCAATTGAGCCGGGACGGTTAGGGGAATAATCCAGAGGACTAACATCATGAGCATTGTCCATACCTTTTTCATCGACCCTCCTTTTGGTTAGAAAAACATATCCCTAGTACTTGTTTCCTATCAAGTTAGCACGAAAAATATCCCTTGTCAATCGTTCTGGCGGAAATCCATACTTGTGAATGGTCGGGCTGGCGGGACTTGAACCCACGACCTCATCGTCCCGAACGATGCGCGCTACCAACTGCGCTACAGCCCGTTTAGATATGATGTTAATAATTTTAGCAAATATTAGTAATTTATTCAATCTTGAAACAAAATGCCAAATAGGGTAAAATATGAATAGGCTGTAAATTAGTATATTTGATCACAGCTCTTAATTTTTAATTTATAAAAAATGAATAAGAAAATTTTCCAGTGTATTCTCTTTGTGGCAGTAATTTCTTTGGTTTTGTCGGGCTGCCAAAATAGTTCAGACAATAATAAAGTCATTTTCTATTACAGTTTGACTTGCCCGCATTGTAAAAATGTAGAAAAATATATTAGTGATAATAATGTCAGGGATAAAGTAAAATTTGAAGAAAAAGAGGTTTCGGAAAACAAGGATAATGCGGCTGATTTTGGTGATAAAATCCTAAAATGCGGTATTAAGCCAGAAGAAGCCGGGGTGCCTTTGCTTTGGGATGGGTCAGCCTGTATTGTCGGCGATGAAAAAATTATTAATTACTTTTTTACTAAAATAAATGAGAAATAAGGTGATAGGAATTTGGAATTAGGGATTGGAGAGCGGAAAATTAAAATTTAGAATAAGTTATGCTTAAAATAAAAAAAATATTACCATCATTAGTAATTTTAGCGAGTTTCTTAGTTGCTAAAACGACATTTGCTGTATGTCCGGTTTGTGCTGTGGCAGTCGGAGTAGGGTTGGGTTTTTCCCGCTGGCTGGGAGTTGATGATTTGATTACCGGGACTTGGATTGGGGGGCTTTTAGTCACTATCAGTTGGTGGACGGTTGAATGGTTAGATAGCAAAAAAATTAAATTCAAAGGCAGAAAGATTTTAATAACTTTAGCGTACTATCTATTAACTATAGTACCTTTGTATCTTATGGGCATTATGGGGCACCCTTACAATCAGTTTTGGGGGATTGATAAATTGCTTTTTGGCATTATCGTCGGCAGTGTAGCTTTTTTCTTCGGCTCGATGCTAAATCTCTGGTTAAAAAAGAAAAATGGTGGTAAGGTATATATTAAGTTTCAACGGGTAATAATTCCGGTAGTAATTTTACTTATAATTAGTTTAGTATGGTACTTAATTTTAAAAATTTAACATTCGTTATATTCGCATTATAATTAGTAATTCGCATTTTTATGGAAAATAACCAAGAATTAAATAAGAAAATAGACGATTTTGTGGCCAAGGCAAATGCCAGCAAAACGGATAAGCTGGATTTATCTTCTGACGAAGATTTATCCATTGCCATCATGAATCTGATTTCAATAGAGGAGCATTTTTTCTTTACTGCTGAAAAAACCGGCAAGCCAGAGTATTTTGATTTGCTCAAGCAGGTTCGCGAAATGCGTAAGGAACTTTTGAAAAAGATAATCAAGGAATATGAAGGCGAAGTCTGGTGCATTTCCAAGCATCTTTTAGCTGCTTCTATGCGTTTGATGGAAGTTGGGACCAAGCAATTGGGTTTGGGCAAAAAAACAGAAGCAGAAGATTTGTTCAAAAAGGCTTATGAATTGTATTCTTTATTTTGGGGTCTTAATTTGAAATTAATCAATCTTGGTGAAGTAAAAGGTTTAGCTGACGGTCAATTAAATAAAAAGGATACTGAAAAAACCGGGGTTATGGGAGCTTTGGGTAAATTGGTACAAAAGGTGATTGATTGTTGCATGGAATAAATAAAAAAATCGGTTTGGTCACGGATTTTAGGCTTTAGCCTTTCACGTAATATGAAACCCTAAAGGTGAAATCCGGTGAAAATCGATTTTTTTGTATTGACAAATAGTAAGATTTTTGTTAAGATTATAAATCCAAAATTTAAGGAGGGATTACCTTGAAAAATAAAAAGAAGAAAGCTGCTAAGAAAACAGTTCAAAAGAAGGTGGTTGTTTCTGGGAAAAAGAAATACTTTATTCTGGGAGCAATTGCTACTCTGTTGGCGCTGATGATTATGGGTTTTTTCCTGGGGACAAAGAAGTCCTGGGTTTGTGACCAAAACTTGCTCCGAGAGCCATTAACTAAAAGCTGGCAAGATCCGGTTTTTGCCCAAAAGTACACCGAGAATATTATTATTTCGGTATTAAACCAAGTACCCAAAAATACCAGCTATATCAGCATTGAAATGAATCAGCCGGTCAGGCAGTATCTACAATCGGTTTTAGAGAACGGCTCATTTGATCAGGAATTGAAGCAGATTTTGGCCGGTAAAAAAGCAGCAGCCAGCGGGCCTCAGCTTACATTGATTTTCATACCGGATATCCATTATTCCTCGATTTCAATGACCCAGTCTCAAAATTCGGCTCAGCACCAATCACAAATCAGCAATTATATTGCTAAACATAATTTCCCTTTAGCTTTTGCAGAGGGATTTGATTATGAATTGACTTATTCCAATATGTATCGTGATTTGCTTAAGCTGGCTCAAAGAGAAGGGATTCAGCTTCCTTCTTTTGATCAGTTTAAGCAAAATTATTCTACCTCCGGGCGCATGGACGTTTGGCACGATGCCTTTATTGGTAAAAAGACGCCGATGATTGTTGGCATTGATCATATGCCGGCAGTCTGGATGTTTCATGTGCTGGTTGAACTGAAAGAAAATACCAGCTATCTTAATCATGCTGATTTTGAAGAATTTACCAATTATAATTTAGCCTGGCGTGACCAGTTAATTTTGGCTAATGCTGTTCAAGCGATGAGGCGCCGTAATCTTACACAAGCCCCAATCGTCTTCGGTGCTCTTCATCTATATTCCTTCCAGCCTTTGTGTGCGCAATGGGGCATCAGGCTGGAAGTGCAGACTTTGGGCTTGGAAAATTATCCTGAAGTTCCCGAGGATCTTCGGAATCTTGTTGCCAAGTTTTCCAAAGGCGAATAAAAATATAAAGAAGCGAACCTCAAGTCCGCTTCTTTTCTATTTAAGTCGTTATTTTATTAGGCCTGCCACAGTCCGTGAATATTGCAGTAAATTCTGGCAGTTACTTTTTCCGCTTTGATGCAGAATTCAGCTTCCGGTGCCTCACCTGGTTGTAAAAAATTTTTGTAACTTACACCATCAGCCAAAATTTCAATCCACAGGATATAATGTTCAGGAATCATGGGGTGGGGGATTGAGCCAACTTTAATTTTATAACCGGTTTTTGTTTTTTCAATCACCGGCACATGTTTTTCCTTGCCTTCGGTATCTTTGGCTTTGGGCTCTAAGAGCTCCATTTCCTGGCCACAGCAGTTAGTTTCTGGGTTGCCTGGATTTAAAATTTCCATTATTTTGCCGCATACGTTGCACTTGTAGATTTGATTGGTTTGGGTCATAAAGATAATAAAATTAATTTTAAATCGGATTTTATCCTTCAGGATTTCATCAATCCTCGGAAATAAAGTTGATGATCGGATAATTTTCCAGTATTTCGCTCATCCAATCTTCGCCGTTTATATTTATCGAATCTGAATATCCGCAAAATTTATAATCTTTAAGCTGATTCAGATCTTTCGCTAGGCCATGTTTGATCGGATTCAGGTTAATATAATTAAAATGTGTCCAGAAATCCTTTTCATCTTTGGTGCAATAGTCCCAATAATTCTGAAAAATTTTTCTACCCCGCTGATTATCTTCATTATTCCACTTAAAGGAAAGAGAACCATGCAATTTTTGGAAAAGATCGGGTAGTTTATCTCCCTGAGCGATTTTAAATAGCAAATGGTAATGATTTGGAACGATTGAATAAGTAAATAACTGATAGCTATAATCTTTCAATAGATTAAATAATAAATCAAGGAGTTCTTGTTTGCGTTTGTCGGTTAAGAGTGGCAAATCATCATAAGTGTGAGCTGAGATAAAATAAATCGCGTTGTCTAGGTAAATATGTGGGGGGTGATGTCGTGTTTTTGTCATATGTAAGCAGTTAGCGCAGCCCCTCGCGAAATTTATGGGGGGAACCATGAAAGGCTAAAGCCTAAAGTCCTGAGGTTATACTAGGGCTGTAAAATATCCTCCGTCCTTCCGTCAATAGATACCACTACATTTTTAATTGCTGAAAATTGTTTCAGGGTTTCAGTAATCTGCGCGGCAATAGCAGCGACGCGGCAGGAGCCGCCAACTTGGAATTCCAGTGTTTTATCAAAGTCAGCATAAGCGGCTCCGTCTTTAATAGTGATTTTTTGCAGCTTCACGCCTGAATTAATTGAAGTAAAAAATTTCTGGTCTATTTCAGAGGCTGTCGGGCCTTTTAATAATTCTTCTATTGCGGCTTGAGCCGTAGTTTGGATTTTAGAGATTAGACGGTCAACCGGAAATACTTTGGTGCAATCTAAAGCTCCAGGATTTTTCGTCTCACTGCCAAAAAATACTTTGACGCTCATTGTTTCTACGCCTTTGAGTTTGACCGGAATTTCCACCTTCTCGTCATTTTCCGGTAAGCCTGAAGGATTGTCTTTCATTAAGACTAAAGTGCCGTTTTGATCTTTGGCTACTAAAAATTCCAAAGTAGCTTTAAAAGGTACAAATTGATCAGTCATCCAGTCGCCTTGAGCCTGAGCCGGGACAGCGGCAATTTCTTTGCCGGTTTCGTCCAGTAATTTAACAGGGAAGCTAGCTTCAAAATACCAGGTGCGGGCAGAGCCGGTAATGGTTACCGGGCTGGTTAATTCATCATTTGTCTGAGGGAAATCAACTATAATATTGGGATTTGTTACCGGGGGAATGGCATTAATATTGGAGTTATTGTTAGCGTTATAGTTATTGTTTACAACAGTGCCGCAGCCTGTTGTCGGCATTGAGGCATTGGGATTGCCATGTTTGACCCAAACGCCGTTTTGGCACAGCCAGGTGTCCTCAGTGGAAAATTTAAAATAAGCAATCGTACCCAGAGCCAGGATAATCACTATTGCCAGAGCCGTAAGAATAACTTGTAATTGTTTGGACATAATAAACACATTTAATTTTTATTTAAAGTCAATTTTTATTTGCCAATTTGGCGCGGCTAAACCGATTAAACGCTCAATTTCTTTTTGAGTATTGATCTTTGCATCGGCCACCAGTTTTTCCTGGCTGGCAGTAACTTGCGCCTGCTCTTTTAATTTATTTAAGGCTAAATTATAACCGTCATCGTTGTTAAAAACTTTTTTTAAAATGCCCTGAGTATTTTTTAATTCAATATCACCCATTAATTCCGTGCTTTGAATTTCAATGGCCGGCAATTTGATTGTTATTTGTTTATCTGCCAATTGCACATCTTCAGCGTTTAGTTTGGTTAAATCCACTCCGGAGCTTACTTTCATCACTGCGCTGGCTTCGATTTCCTGGCCCCAGAAAAAATCCCTCCACATCACTCCGGTATTTTTATCGATTGTCACCTTTTGATCCAAAATATAAGTTTGGGTAATTAGAAACCCCTCATTTTTTAAAGTCTGCAAAATAGTCTGGGAGTTAATCTGTTCTTTGACTATCTGCGGTTTGAAAATAAGAAAGCCAAAAAAAATGCCCGCAATAAAAATAATGATAAACAGGGCTAAGGTTAAATAATATTTCATAAGCTTTACGTTTAAATAATAAAAGTGTTAAATTTTAAATTCGTCAGAATTTGGGTTTTTTTGAAAACGTTTGACCAGATAATAAAGTCCGACATTGGGAATTTTATTTAGTTCGGGTACATCTTGGCCATTTAGTGTTATGGCAAGTTTAGCCTTTTGGCATTGAGGACAAGACACTTTTTTCCAAAAGCGGCCGCTGATTTTGAAATTTTTAGCAGAATCTTCAAAGCCGCAATTTACGCATTTAAATTTTAGATAGTATTTTGGGGTTTCTTGGTTAGCCATATATTTATTTTTACACTTTAATTTTAGCGAAAAAACAGGGAAAAGTCCACCAGGGGGCTTTTCCCGACAAAAATAAAAACCCCTCGATAAAAAGGATTTTTATTATATTCGGGGCGAGAGGATTTGCCCCGCGAAGCGGGATCCCGCTTCGCGGGAAACTCTTTTACGTATATATTCGGGGCGGAGAGATTTGAACTCTCGATCTTCGGACCCCCAGCCCGACGCCTTAGACCAACTGGGCCACGCCCCGCGGATTCGTCAAACGTTAAAAGGTTACGACGCTCGTATCGTTATACGGTTATCGTATATCGTGATATTTTAATATTACTTTAGACCAGCTTAAAAATCAACAGTTAGTAACCAAAAAATCCTCCCGCGTCGCGGGGGGATTTTTGTATGAGAACAGTTTATTTAGCTGCGCCAATTTTAAACATTTTTGTGCCACAGACTGGACAGATGCCTGTAACTGCTGGTCTGCCATTTTTCATTTTAATTTCCTGAGCATCTTTCATTTCTTGTTTAGCTTTACATTTTACACAGTAAGCTTGGGTCATAGGAATTTTTCATGTTAATAATTATCCTTAATCTAATTATACCTAATTTTAGGTAAAAACGCAAATTTAAGCTTTGGCCGCCTTATTTTGATTGCGCATGCAGCTGGTGCAGATTTTAGTTTTCTTGCCATTGATTTTCTTAGTCTGCAGGTTTAAATATTTCTTGGTCAGGGTCTTTATGTTTGAATGGCTTCGGCTGGCGCTGCTTAAAGGGCCGCGGCCGCAGATTTCACAAGTTCGTGACATAATGGTATTATTGTTAGTAATGAATAAATAAGGTCTTTAGGTGGATAGAGCTTGAGGCTCTTAGTCCATGGCTTATATGATAGCGTAAATACTTAAATTAATCAAGCTTTTCCTATGGATTCATATGTAATTTCACTAATAGTCGGTTTTATAGCTTTTTTTCTGGCTTTGACAGTTCATGAATTTTCGCATGCTTTGACAGCCTATTATTTAGGGGATAGGACAGCTCAAGATGCCGGCAGATTAACTTTAAATCCCTTAGCTCATATTGATCTATTTGGCACGGTTTTATTGCCGTTATTTTTAATTTTAAGCCAAGCAGGCATAGTTTTTGGCTGGGCAAAACCAGTACCCGTCAATTATTATAATTTAAAAGATCAAAAATGGGGACCAGCCTTAGTTTCCTTAGCTGGGCCAGCAGCTAATCTTATATTTTGTGTATTTTGTGTATTATTTTGGCAATTAATGAAAAATTATTTAACATTTAGTTTTAATACTTTGTTAGTTCCATTTATTGCTTCACTTATTGAAGTCAATATTGTTTTAATGGTTTTTAATCTAATTCCCATCCCTCCGCTTGACGGCTCTAAAATTTTATTTGCGATTTTGCCGGATAAATATGAGAGTTTTAAGATCTTTTTAGAAAGAAATGGCATTCTTATCCTGATTATTTTTATATTTTTTGGTTCTAGTCTGTTATATCCGCTTATTAATTTTTTTAAAAGTCTATTAGTGCCTTTTCTTTGAGCATGCTTGAAACTTTTTAGAATTGTTTAGTTTTTTTTTGGTTTTAACTGTTAAGTCCGGTTTTTTAGCTCCACGGGAGCCCTTCCAGGGCTAAAATATGGACTCTCTTGACAATAAACGCATTAAAGTATAAAATAAAATTACAATTTATTCGAGTTGCAAATTAGTTGAGTTATTAACTAATTATAATTTTAGAAAATTATAATTTTTTATTTATTATGCCAACCATCAATCAATTAGTCAGGAAAAATAGACAAGGAACCAAAAAGAAAACCAAAACCCCGGCCTTGGAAAGTGTTTTTAATACTATCAAAAGAAAACGCAAGGCTATGTCTAGCGGCAATCCTTTTAAGCGCGGTGTTTGCTTGAAAGTATCGACTATTACGCCTAAAAAACCGAATTCAGCTTTGCGTAAAATAGCCAGGGTCAGATTATCCAATGGTATGGAAGTTACCGCTTATATTCCCGGCGAAGGCCACAATCTGCAGGAACACTCTATTGTTATGCTTCGCGGTGGCAGGGTAAAGGATTTAACAGGTGTCCGCTATCACATTATCCGTGGTCGTTATGATACTCAGGGTGTGGAAAATCGACGCAAGGGCCGATCACTTTACGGTCAAAAGCGACCCAAAGATAAGAAATAATTTAATTTAAGTAATTAGGAATTAAGTAATTAGGAATTAGATATCGGATTAATTTATCATATTTCTAATGCCTAATTCCCAATACCCAATAGCTAATATTTAATTATATGAGAGGTAAGCAAGCACCTAAAAGACCTATTCAGCCTGATGCCAAATTTAATAACGCGCAGATAGGGAAATTCATCAGTTATTTAATGCGTCGCGGCAAAAAATCAACTGCTCAAAATATTGTCTATGACTGTTTTGATAATATTTCAGTCAAAACCAAACAAGATCCTTTGGAGGTTTTTGACGCTGCTATCAAAAATGTCGGCCCCTCATTGGAAGTTAAGGGCCGCAGAATCGGCGGCGCCAATTATCAGATTCCTTTTCCGGTGAAAACTGAAAGACGATATCAATTAGCCTGCCGCTGGATTATCATTGCGGCGCAAAAAAGAAAAGGGCGATCTATGGCTGATAAATTGGCTATGGAAATCATTGATGCGGCCAATAGTCAGGGCGAGGCCTTTAAGAAAAAAGTTGATGCTCATAAAATGGCTGACGCTAATCGCGCCTTTGCCCATTTTGCCCGTTACTAAACCCCACAGAATTACAGATTTATACAGATATCTATACAAATTACGCTATAACTTTAAACTTTTAATTTTGTCAGCCAAAGGCTGATCCGCCCTTGGCGGAAACTTTTAACTTATTTTTTATGCCCCGTGAGTATACACTAGAAAAAACAAGAAACATAGGCATTATGGCCCATATTGACGCCGGTAAAACTACAGTTACCGAGCGTGTTTTATTTTATACCGGTAAAAAACATAAAATCGGTGAAGTTCATGAGGGCGCTGCTGAAATGGACTGGATGGAACAGGAAAAAGAAAGAGGCATTACCATTACCGCCGCCGCCACCACCTGTTTTTGGAAAGATCACCGCATAAATATTATTGATACTCCCGGTCATGTTGATTTTACCGTGGAAGTTGAAAGATCTTTGCGTGTTTTGGACGGCGCTGTTGCGGTTTTCGACGGTTCTCAGGGCGTAGAGCCACAATCAGAAACAGTCTGGCATCAGGCAGCTAAATATGATGTCCCCAGAATCGCGTTTGTAAATAAAATGGATAAAATGGGAGCTGATTTTTATATGACCTTGGATTCAATTGCAGAACGTTTGTCTATGCATGCCGCTGCCATGCAATTGCCTATCGGAGCTGAAGAAACTTTTAGCGGTTTGATTGATTTGTTAGATCGCAAAGCCTATAATTTCGAAGGTGAATATGGACAGAATGTCGTGGAAATTCCCATTCCCGAAGATATGAAAGAAAAAGTAGAAAAATACCGCAAGATTTTGCTGGAAAAGGTAGCGGAAAACGATGAGGATTTAATGAATAAATATTTAGCCGGCGAAGATTTGGATATAATTCAAGTTCGCCAGGTAATGAGAAAAGCTACCATATCCAATGATTTTCATCCGGTATTATGCGGTTCAGCCTTAAAAAATATTGGGGTGCAAATGATGCTTGATGCAGTGGTTTCATTTTTGCCTAATCCATTGGAAATCCCACCGGTTACTGGCAAAAATCCGGATACGGGGGCTGAAGAAATCAGAAAAGCATCCGATGATGAACCGTTTGCCGCTTTAGCCTTTAAATTAGCTACGGATCCTTTTGTGGGTAAATTGGTATTTTTTCGCGTTTATTCCGGTAGCTTAAAAGCTGGTTCTTATGTTTTAAATACTAAGACAGGAAATAAAGAAAGAATCGGCCGTATTGTACGCTTACATGCCAATTCCCGGGAAGATGTTGATGAAGTTTTTTCCGGAGAAATCGCCGCGGCAATCGGCTTAAAAAATACCGTGACGGGTAATACTTTGTGTGATGAAAAAAAACCGATTATTTTAGAAGAAATTATTTTTCCTGAACCGGTTATTTCCGTAGCCATTGAGCCCAAAACCAAAGCTGACCAGGAAAAAATGGGCATGGCCATGCAAAAGCTGGCCGAAGAAGATCCGACTTTTAAAATTCATACCGATGACGAAACTTTACAGACTATTATTTCCGGTATGGGTGAATTGCATCTGGATATTATTGTTGACCGCATGAAAAGAGAATTTAAAGTTGAAGCCAATGTCGGCGCTCCCCAAGTTGCTTATAAGGAAACCATTAAAGGCTCTGCAGAGGGTGAAGGTAAATATATTAAACAATCGGGCGGCAGAGGCCAATACGGTCATTGCTGGGTTAAAGTTGAACCGCGTGATCGTTCAGAAGGCTTTGAATTTGTTGATGATATTAAAGGCGGTGTAATTCCCCGTGAATTTATCGCTCCCATTGAAAAAGGCGTCAAGGAATCTTTAACCAAGGGCATTTTGGCCGGTTATCCGGTAGTTGATGTTAAAGTTACTGTATATGACGGCTCGTATCATGATGTCGATTCTTCTGAGATTGCTTTTAAAATCGCCGGTTCCATGGCTTTTGTGGAAGCAGCCAAAAAGGCCAAACCAGTTATTTTAGAGCCGATTATGAAAATCCAGGTCACTACCCCGGAGCAATTTATGGGTGATGTTATCGGCGATTTGAATTCCAAACGCGCTCAGATTTCTCAGATGACAGAAAAAGTCAAATTAAAAGTCATTGACGGCTTAGTACCGCTTTCGGAAATGTTCGGCTATGCCACCTCCTTGAGGTCGTTGACTCAGGGTCGCGCTAATTATGTCATGGAATTTGATCATTACCAGGAAGTACCATCAAATGTTGCGCAGAAGATTATTGCAGGTAAAATGAAATAAATTATAAAAACTATAACAAAAACACCCCCGCGCTGCGGGGGTGTTTTTGTTATATCGTTAAATCATTATTGCCAGGTCATTATATCCGCTTTAGTTGTAGTGGGAAAAATTAGGCCGTCAGCATAATCAGAGATGCTGCTGACATTTCGAATCAGATATTTTGCTTGAAATAGTTCATTAAAAAGCTGGAAATTAATCATCCTTTTTTTGCTGTTTTCCAGGTAATAAACATTGGGATCATTGAGGTATTGTATTAATGTGCCATTGGTAAATGCGCTTGCGGGTTCGCCCATCTGATAATCAGTAAAAAATGTATCAGGGATATCAATAACCAATCTTGACCAATCAATCCCAAAGAGTTGAGCAGCCAATGATTCAGAGCCCAAAGATCTTAATTTAGCACCCGGTTCCACTAAATAAACCTGGGCCTGGGATTGGATTTTAACTAAGGCGGTCCCGGGTCTGACTGTAATATTTTTACCCATTGAGATTTCGGATATAGTTTCAATTGGTATAGTTTTAACTTCAGTGAAATTGGCAAACCAGGTGAAATAGGTCGATTCGTTGGGAAAAGGGTGACGGCAATTATCCATGCCGATAAAATAAACAGTTTTGGAATTCTCGATTTTTAGTAAATTACCGATACTTAAGCCTTCGGGTAATTGCTCCGAGCAAAGTATGGGCGCTGGCATTGGTGTTTCGACGAGAATTTCTTCCGTAACTAAATTTATAGAGTCGGTAATTAAAGGAGAATTTGCCCCCATAAAATTACGAAATTTTACATAAACTGTTTTTTCTCCAAGACCCGGAAGTAAAGCCCAGGTTCTTGAGCTGCTAAACGGTTCCCAGGTAGCTGTATCGAAAGATGGATCATTGCTGATTAGCATCTGGGTAGCCTGTGTTGAGGTTAGAGTCAGGGTAACGTTTTCAGATGTAGTTTTCGGTTCATCGACATTGATTACAACTTCGGCCGATCCGTTAAAAATCAGGCCGCTTGAACTAGCAGGAGGCCCGATAAAAGCGCCTTCGACAAATTCAAATGTTTTGAGAGAATAGCCGCCATTATATACGAAGGTTGCTACCCCCTGGGCGTTAGATACTATTATGTCATAATTAACCGTGTCAACTTTTATGGTGTATTTTGTCCATGGGGCCAGATCGCCAATATTATGAGTTGTTACTATTCCGGCTAAATTGCCGTCTTCGGTCCATTTTTTATAATGCAATCCCCCAGTATCCCAGGTGGTGATATTTATCTTTATATTGCCTGAATCAGGCGTAGCATTCATATTAATTGTCTGATAGGCGGATGTTCCGGCTAAGCCTGATAATTCAATCTTAGTCGTTTGATCCGGGTAAATTATTGATTCATGGGCGGCAAAAGGACTGGTAAATTCACCTATAACAATATCAGTACTCCCTGTTCCAGCAACAACCAACTCGATGTTATTTGGCTGGGTTAGATTTATTTGTGTTGCGGATAAAACATCAATATCATTGGTAATATCAAGATCATTTAAACTGGAATTAGATTTAACTGCTGGGTAGGCAGTTGCATAATGAAAGTCAGCATAACTAGGGTCGGCTACAAATGTTTGTATATCAGGGCCGTCATTATAAGTCTGGGATAATAATTTAAATTCCAAATCATACCAGGTCCAGGGATAATTCATGGGAATATTTAAGCCAGAAAAAGATCTGGTAATTTTAGTCCCAGGTTGAGTATAGACATAGGGCTTGATATACAATAAAAAGGGGATATCAATAATGCCGTTAGTAAAGGATAAATCATATCCGGCATATTGCGTAAAGCCAATTGTATTATTTGTACCTACACCATTAGAAGCCGGTATCGGTCTGGGAATATTACGATACCATGCCTGGTAATCTATATTGTTCAGAATCCCGAGGGGATAATCGGGGATTTGTTCAATAGAGTTACCAATCCAAACGTCGCATGCCCATTCATCGTTACTTATAGGTGCTGTTAATTTCAGTGATCTGGCATCAGTACCAGCTCCTTGTCCATGAATCGGTAGATCTGGGCTAAAATAATAACGTACAGTTCGTGGAGTCGTCGTTCCAATTAAATAAATAAATTGCTTTTCATAGTAGTTGCTAGCTGGTGCGGGTTCAGTAATAGTCACTTTCAATGTATAAGTGCCAGTACGGCTGGGAATAAAAGATCCTGTCACATGATTTCCCGATTTGCCCTGGGTAACCACCTCGGCAGGACTGGTGGTTAATGTATAGGTACATGTTGGACAAGCAACAGCCCTAATAGTTTGGAGATAAAAATCTATAGGGACTGTGTCTCCGGCATTCCAAGGCCCGCTTTGCGAGGATAACCAGTTAATCATTTCGCTTTTAGCGGCATCAATAATTTGATTATTGCTAATTGTTGCTGCTGAAAGAGTTTGGATAGTATTTCTTCCGCGATAAAATTTATTATTACTGATAGTTGATCCAGCCCCGCTGGTAATAGAAGTACGTCCATTATAAAGGATTATATTATTATTAAAAGTAAGGTTACTTGAAAAAATTGCAAGAGTATCATTATCTCCTTTATTAATTGTATTTCCTGTAATAACTACATTATTAGTATACAAAAGATCTAAGGGTGAACGGCTATCGTCAATAATATTATTTAATATCTGTAGATTATTAATTGGAGTTGCAAAATTAATCCCCCATAAATGTATACCACTGCTCCAATAACCGTTTATTTTTAAATTTTGGATGATTATATTATTAAAACCAATCCCAGAGATCGCAGTTTTTGATCTTGTAGCATTTAGTCCTCCGGTAAAATTAAAATTATGATTATTGCCATCAATAGTTATGCCGATTGCTCCAATTGTTAGCCCAGCAGAAGTGCAATTTAAATCAGCAGGAAAAGTATAATCAGACATTACAGTATCACCGCAGCTGCAGGCGACTGGCACCGGAAGCCCTGGAGCTACAACATCTCCGCAATTAACAGCTGCTTCTACCTTATTTAATTTCAAAAAAACAGCAAAACAAATGACGGCTATGAGTAAGCTGGAACAGCAGCCAATAAAAATTTTATGGATATTGGATTTTAGCATGTAAAAATTTAAATATTATGGCTTCATTATACCACATTGTGTATAAATAGTGTATAAACTTGTGTACTAATATGTTTATATCTATGTTAATAACCATGTGCATAAACATGTTGAAAATTTGTTTATAATTAGCCTAAAATTGGCTTGACGTAGTTTGGCATTCATAATACAATATATTTACAACCCTACTTGATTACTGAGTTAAGTATCATTTTCTCAAATTTTTTGGGATGGGTACTTGGTTCAGTGTCCAAAGCGGGGTTTTTTTGTTGAGTTAAAAAATTTCTGATAAAGGGGGAACATAAAAGGGAACACGCTGTTTCCTTTTTATGTTGCCAGTTGTCTCAAAAGGAGGGGCAAGATGATCATTCTCGGAGTTAAGGTATATCGTAGCGTTGAAGCATTAAACGAAAACAAAAGTGGAAAGGGGGTGCTATAAAATGGAAGCAGTAAAATTTGTGATGAACAACCAGGAACCCAGAGATTTCAGTCTTTTAGACCAAGAAACTCAAGCATTGGCCTCGGCTGTTTGCGGCCATAAAGTCACAGGCATGAATGTGCATTTGGCACATTTAGCCAAGAACTTGAGAAAATCAGAAACAATAGTCTGGGCCACCAAACGAGTCATGAAGAGTGAGGCGATCGGCATTAACTGGGAGCATTTACTCAATTATGTTGTTGAAGATTGCCTCAAACCGTTCCACGAAGAAACCTACTGGCATCTCAAGCGTATGCACCGGATCATGACAGAACAGTTCAAATTGCTAGAGCATCAAAAGCCTGAACAATTGGATGACTTTGGCTGTCAGGACTTTCGCACCATGGAGCATTTTGAACTGACGTCCAGTGATCAGCAAAATCTAAAATGGGCAGCAGCTTTTCATGATTTGGGGCGCATGTGCTACCCGGTTTCTTTCTGGAACACCAAAGGTGCGTTCTCCCTCAAACAAAGAAAACAGCTTGATTTCCACGCTCGTAATTTCTATTTTTTGGGGGAAATGCTCAATGTTTACCAGGAAGTCATCGCCTTGTCTGTTCTACACCATTGGCCCAACAAAGGGTATCCTGATAACGGCATCATTGCCAGATTGCGTCCTTTTTTGGACCAGCCTAAATTTCAGTATACGCTGAACTGGCTGGTTACCAACGATGTTTACGGCGGTGCCACTGACAGGCGTAGTTACCGTGATCATGCTTGGTCTCACGAACAAGTGATTATAGAGACAATGCCTAAAGAAATGGCTCGTGTTGGTCTGGGTTGGGTGCCTTTTATTCAGGCGTTGAAGCAACCTGGCCAGGGAGTCGTTTGCCCCGCTTAACCCGTTAAGGGCCCTTCCTGCTCGGACTTTAAAGTCTGAGAGGAGAGGGCCCTTGACTTTCTTTTTAAATTAAGTTAAGTTATATATAGTTTTAAAGAGATTTGGAACCTTTTTTATTTTATGAAGAATTTAAAGAGAATATTGGACCTGATTCGAAAAACAGGCGATAAATACATATTTGAAGATGATAATGGTGGTATTTTTGTGGTGTTAGCATTGGATGATTATGAAAATTATATATTTAAGAATAATCAGCTGAAAAACTTGTCTGAAGAGGAGCTTTTAAACAAAATTAATAAGGATATTGCCATCTGGAAATCATCTCAGGAAGATAAGATTGTTGACCAATCTTGGCAAGATTTACCAGTTGAAGAAAGTAAAAAAAAGGAGGAAGGTGAAGAAGAAGATCGTTATTATTTTGAGCCTGAAGAAGATGAAGATTAAAAAGACTTGCCAAATGTATAAATTGTGCTATAATTAGAGATGCATTTAATTAATAAATAATTCAAATTAGGGGAGCGGCTGGATAAAACTCTGCCTCACTATGGTTAGAGGCCGACTCCAAGGAACTAAAAAAATGGCAGCAGAAAAATTCGATCGATCAAAGCCCCATGTTAATGTCGGGACAATAGGCCATGTTGATCATGGTAAAACCACTTTAACAGCGGCGATTTTAAATTTTATAAATTCCAAGGGCGGTAAAGCCCAGCAAAAAAGCGTTGACCAAATTGATGCAGCCCCGGAAGAAAAGGAACGCGGTATTACTATTGCTACTGCTCATGTGGAATATGAAACGGAAAAGAGGCATTATGCTCACGTGGATTGTCCTGGTCATGCCGATTACATTAAAAATATGATTACCGGCGCAGCTCAGATGGACGGCGCAATTTTGGTGGTTGCCGCTACTGATGGCCCTATGCCTCAGACTCGCGAGCACATTTTATTGGCCTATCAGGTTGGTGTGCCTTCAATTGTTGTTTTCTTAAATAAATGCGATCAGGTTTCTGATCCAGAATTGATTAATCTGGTTGAAGAAGAAATTCGAGAACTATTAAAGAAATATAAATATCCAGGCGATGAAACTCCTATTATCCGCGGTTCAGCCTTAAAAGCGCTGGAAGATCCCAAGGGTGAATCCGGTCAATGCATACAGCAGCTTTTAGACGCCTTAGACAGCTATATTCCGGAGCCAGTCAGACAGACTGATAAGCCATTTTTAATGCCGATTGAAGATGTTTTTTCAATTGAAGGACGCGGTACAGTTGTTACTGGCAGAATTGAAAGAGGCCTGATAAAAGTAACTGATGAAGTGGAAATAGTTGGCCTTACGGCTACTCAAAAAACAGTAGTTACTGGTATTGAAATGTTTAATAAATCATTAGATGAAGGTCGCGCGGGTGATAATGCCGGCATTTTATTGCGTGGTACCAAGAAAGAAGATGTGCAAAGAGGTCAGGTTATAGCCAAACCAGGCTCGATTACGCCTCACACTGAATTTGAAGGTGAAACATATATTTTGACCAAAGAAGAAGGTGGCCGACACAAACCATTTTTCAAAGGTTATAAACCACAGTTTTATATTCGTACTACTGATGTAACCGGAGAAGTTGAAATTTTAGGCGGCGCAGAAATGGTTATGCCAGGCGATACCATTCAATTAAAAGTAAAATTAATCGCTCCGGTTGCTCTTGAAGAAAAAATGAAATTTGCCATTAGAGAAGGCGGCAAAACCGTTGGTGCTGGCGTGATTACTAAAATTATCGCGTAATTATAAGGATAAAACCCCGTTCCCGCGTTGTGGGAGCGGGATTTTATTCCGGAGCTAAGCGTTACCTTAAAAATAATTAATATAAATTTTCATGCCCAAGATTAAGATGGAAAAGCCCAAAGAAACAAAAGAAGAAAAGCAAAAGATTAGGATCAAAATTAGAGCGTATGATCATAAAATCATTGATCAGTCTGTCCGGACTATTTTGGACACCGCAATCAGAACAGGCGCTCAGATTTCCGGTCCCATCCCGCTGCCGGTTGAAAAGAAAAAATACACTGTTTTAAGTTCGACTTTTGTTCATAAAAATGCCCGCGATCAGTATGAAATGCGCATTCATAAGCGTTTAATTGATATTATTGAACCGACTGCCGCGACCGTGGAAGCTTTGACGAGTTTAAACTTGCCAGCAGGGGTTGATGTGGAAATCAAGATGTAAAATTTGACATAATTTCCAGATTTAGCTAAAATGGGAGCAACCTTATCAATTACTGATTTTTAAAAAATTAGCTTTGAAATTTGTAAAGAAAGCTTCTTTCCGCTCGTTTAGGCCGAAGCCTAGCGGTGCAGTAAGAAAAACCTTTATATTTTTCTAAAGTTAGCAAAGGAGAGATAACCATTTTCAACAATTAAGTCCAGAGCAAAAGCAATAAATACTAGTTTTTTTAGTATTTAAATCTGGATGTGAAGACCAGATTTTTTATTTCTCAAGAAAATGGTTAATGTCTTTTGGTAAATATTTAAATGTTAAAAATCGGTCAGATTTATCATAAAATATGAAGTTTATCTTAGGAAAAAAAATAGCAATGAGTCAGAAGTTTAAGGCTGACGGCCAAGTAGTCCCTGTCACAATAGTGCAGGCTGGACCTTGTTTTGTTGCTCAAGTAAAAAAAGAGGATAAAGACGGCTATTTAGCGGTACAAATTGGTTATGCCACCAAAAAAAAATTAAATAAGCCAATAAGCGGTCATTTGAAAGATTTAGATAAAGCCCGTTATTTGCGTGAATTTAGAGTAGCCAATGATCAGGTTGTCCCAGAAAGAGGCCAAAAAATCACAGCGGCCATTTTTCAGGCAGGTGACTTGATTGCTGCTACGGCAAATTCTAAAGGTAAAGGTTTTCAGGGCGTAGTCAAAAGACACGGCTTTAAGGGCGGTCCTAAAACTCATGGCGATAAAGATCAATTAAGACACGGCGGATCTATTGGTGCGCAAAGGCCGCAACGCGTATTGAAAAACAAAAGAATGGCTGGACGCATGGGTAATGATCAGGTAACCGTTAAAAATTTGGAGATTATTGAAGTTGATATTGCCAATAATTTATTATTTTTAAAAGGCGCAGTGCCTGGCTGCCGTAATGCCTTAGTCAGGATTACAGCTCCTGGCGAAATGAAATTAGAGGAAGTAATTAAAGAAGAATCAAAATCCGGGGGAGCAACGCCTGAAGTAAAAGTTGAAGAAATGGTTACTAATAAAAATAAGAATGAGCAGGTGGCTCAGGCTGAAAGCAAACAATAAGCTAATTTTTTTTATATGTTGAAAGTTAAAGTTTACAATATAGAAGGCAAAGAAGTGGAAGAATTGAAGCTTGATTCTGATGTTTTTGGCGTAGAAATTAATTCTGCTTTGGTTCATCAGGTGGTTGAGGCTCAAAGAGCTAATGCCCGTTTGACCTTGGCTCACACTAAAACCAAGGGTGAAGTCAGAGGCGGCGGCCGCAAACCGTGGAGACAAAAAGGTACGGGCCGAGCCAGGCATGGTTCTACTAGATCACCGTTATGGATAGGCGGCGGTGTTACTTTTGGTCCGCGTACAGACAGAAATTACAGCCAAAAGATTAATAAAAAAATGAAAAAACGAGCCCTGTATATGGGGCTAAGCGATAAAGTTAATGAAAATCAGATGTTTGTGGTTGATAAACTGGAATTGCCGGAAATTAAAACGCAAAAATTGGTAAAAATTTTAACTAAATTGCCGGGTAAAGAAGCAAAATCAACTTTAATCGTGTTGGCAGCTAATGATAAAAATATAATTAAGTCAGCTCAGAATTTACCCAAGGTTAAGACGATATTAGCGGATAGTTTAAATATTTTAGATATCTTGCAGTATAAATATTTATTGGTTGACAAAGAAGGCATTAAAAAAATAATTACCACCTATAAATAATAAAATATATGGGAATTTTAGATAGGTTTTTAAAAAAGCCAAAACCTGAAACCAAGAGGAAAATTGAAAAAAAGCCTGAAGTTAAAGAAGTAAAGGTTGCGTCGGCAAAAGAGAAGCTTTCCACTTTAAGGCTAAAGAGCGAGGAAGGCAAGCCAGAAGAAAATAAAGAAATTAAGGCAAAAAAGTCAAAAAAGGTTGAGACTGATTTGGCTTTTAAAATTTTAATTAAGCCTTTAATTACCGAAAAGGCCACAGCCCTGGTTAGTCAGAATAAATATGCTTTTAAAGTTGCTCCAAGGGCAAATAAAGTTAATATTAAAAAAGCCATTAGCAATTTATACGGAGTCGAGCCATTGGCAGTTAATATTATTAATGAAAGAGGCAAGAGAGTCACTTATGGCCGCATTCGTGGTAAAAAGAGCAATTGGAAAAAAGCCATTGTAACTTTAAAACCGGGCGATAAGATTGAAATTTACGAAGGAGTCTAAAATTAATTATCAATTATCAATTTACAATTATTGAAAATTGCACATTGTAAATTGTAAAATTTATATATATGGGAGTAAAAATTTACAAACCACTAACAGCCGGAAGACGAGGAGCTAGCGGCGATGATTATAAGGATCTGACTGCCTCAAAACCCTGGAAAGGCTTGATCACTATTAAAAAGAAATCTGGTGGTCGTAATGCCCAGGGCAAGATTACGGTAAGACATATTGGCGGCGGACAGAAGCAATATATCAGATTAATTGATTTTAAGAGAGATAAATTTGATGTGCCGGCAGTGGTAAAGACAATTGAATATGATCCTAACCGCAATGCAAGAATTGCCCTGGTTTTATATACTGATGGTGAAAAAAGATATATTGTTGCTCCTGGGGAATTAAGAGTTGGCGATCAGATTGTTTCGTATAAGGAAAAAACCCCGGAAATCAAAGCTGGCAATGCCATGGCTTTAGAAAAAATTCCGGTTGGTTCCATGATTTACAATATTGAATTAACGCCAGGCAAGGGCGGACAAATGGTTCGCAGTGCAGGTAATAGTGCCCAGTTAATGGCAGTTGAGGGTGATTATGCTACTATTAAATTGCCTTCCGGTGAAATGCGCAAAGTTTTAAAAGGCTGTCTGGCTGTATTAGGTACTGTCAGTAACCCGGAAATAATGAATATCCGTTTGGGTAAAGCGGGTCGCACCAGACACAAGGGTATCAGACCGACGGTAAGGGGCAAGGCCATGAATCCGGTTGATCATCCTCATGGTGGCGGTGAGGGCAAACATCCCATTGGCTTAAAATTCCCCAAAACAAAATGGGGTAAGCATGCCTTGGGAGTTAGAACCAGAAAACCAAATAAATTTTCAGATAACTTAATTATTATCAGAAAAAACAAACAAAAATTAGCAGGCTAAGGTAAATTAAGAATAATAACAATAATTATGTCTAGAAGTTTAAAAAAAGGGCCATATATTAATGAAAAATTGCTGAAAAAAATTTCGCAATTGAAGGCAGGCGATAAAACAGTGATTAAAACCTGGGATCGCGCCTCTACAATTACGCCAGAAATGGTTGGTTTTAAAATTGGCGTTTACAATGGCAGAGAACATATTGTCGTGGATATTATTGAAAATATGGTCGGCCATAAATTGGGAGAATTTTCCTTAACCAGAAAATTTGTGGTCCATGGCGGCAAAATGGCCAAAGATCAGCAAAAGGGCCCAGAAGAAGTTAAAAAGTAATCATTTAATTATTTGAAATATGCAAGTAATAGCAAAATTAAATTATTTACGGATGTCCCCGAAGAAGCTTAGATTAATTGCTGATATTATCCGTGGTATGAAAGTTGAGGCAGCTTTAACTCAGCTGGCTTTTATAAATAAACTGGCTACCAGACCGGTGATTAAGCTTTTGGATTCTGCTATCAGCAATGCGGAAAACAATTTTAATTTAAAAAGAGATAATCTATTTGTAAAGGAAATTAAAGTTGATATGGCTGGTATGTTAAAAAGATGGCAGTACAAGGCTCATGGACGGGCAACACCTTTAAGGAAGAGAAATGCCCATATCTTATTGATTTTAGATGAATTAGTGCCGACTAAAGTTAAAGCTAAAAAAGTCAAAGCTGAAAAGCCGGTTAAGGTAAAATCACTGGAAAAACTTAAAGAAAAAGCCGCTCCGGAAAAGCTCAAATTGCCCGAAGAAGAAAAGATTACCAGGGAACATGAAAAAGAGACTGAAGAACAGCCTTTTGACGTGAGATTGGAAGGCAAGCATAGACATAAACAGCATGAAGATAAAAGAAACATGAAGGGCGATAAGGGATTTATTAAAAAAATATTTAATCGTAAGTCGGGCTAATAAAATAATTTGAGATTCAAAATTAAAAATTAAAAGTTGCAATGTAAAATTTAAAATTATTAATTGTAATTATAAATTTTGAACTTTGAACTTTTAATTCCTATACTATGGGACATAAAGTTAATCCAAGAGCAATCAGAATAACTATTAATAAAGGTTGGGATTCTAAGTGGTTTTCCCGCCATAATTTTGGTGCTTTATTGCATCAGGATGTAGCAATTCGAAAATTTCTTAAAGTCAAGCTGAAAGATGCTGGAGTGGCTAAAATTGAAATTGAACGTTCTGCTGAAAATTTAAATGTTATAATTTTCGCGGTAAAACCGGGTATAATTATCGGTCGTTCCGGTGTCGGCATTGAAGACTTAAAAGCGGCATTAAAGAAAAATATTTTAAATAAAGAAATTACCAAGGTACCCGGCAAGGTGACTTTGAATATTAATATAATGGAAGTTGACAAGCCGAACCTAAATGCGCAGATAGTGGTTGATAATATTATTCTTGATTTGGAAAAAAGAATTCCTTTTAGACGCTCCATGAAGCAGGCAATCAGCAGAGTAATGCGCGCTGGCGCCAAGGGTGTTAAGGTAATGGTTTCTGGTCGTTTAAATGGCGCTGAAATTGCCAGACGAGAATCATTAACTGAAGGTGAAGTGCCATTGCATACTTTACGAGCCGATATTGATTATACTCCGGGTTATGCTCAGACAATTTATGGAAAAATCGGGGTTAAAGTCTGGATTTATAAAGGGGAAGTTTTTAATAAATAAACAGTAGGAAATTTTATATGTTAATGCCCAAAAAAGTAAAACATCGCAAATGGCATAAAGGCCGCAAGCGTAATCAAGGAGTTAGTACCACCAGAACCGAACTGAATTTTGGCAGTTATGGCTTAAAAGCCCTGACACATGCTTGGATTACTGCCAGGCAGATTGAGGCTACCAGACGGGCATTGACTCATTATTTAAAGCGTGGCGGTAAAATTTGGATTAGAGTATTTCCCGATAAACCGGTTACTAAAAAGGGTGCAGAGGTGCCAATGGGCGGAGGTAAAGGAGCACCGGATCATTTTGTGGCCGTTATCAAGCCAGGTACTATATTATTCGAAATGGAAGGTGTCCCCTTGGATAAAGCGCGGGAAGCTATGCGTTTAGCCAGCTTTAAATTACCAGTTAAAACTAAATTTTTAAGCAAATAATAATTATATGAAAGCTAAAGAAGAATTGAAAGAATTAAAGTTAAAATCAGTCAGCGACTTGCAGAAACTTTTGAATTCCAGCCGGGAAAAATTGCGAGAATTGAGATTTAAGGTGTCTCAAAGCCAGTTAAAGAATATAAGAGAGGTAAGAATTTATAAGAAAAAGATTGCTAAAATTATTACCTTGATTAATCAAAAGCCGAAAGAAGCCAAATAATTTAACCCGCTAAAAGCGGCAGAGAGTCGCCAGCGGTGATAATAAATAACTATGGAAAGCAATAAATCTAAAAAAAACACAAGAAGATTCCAGGGGATAGTAGTCAGCGATAAAATGGACAAAACTCGCGTGGTTGTGATTACCAATTTAAAATGGCATCCTAAATATAAAAAGCAGTATAAAGTCAGTAAGAAATATAAAATTCATGATGAGAAGAATCAGGCCAAAGTTGGCAATGAGGTTATTTTTCAGGAATGCCGGCCATTAAGTAAGGATAAAAGGTGGCGTTTAATTAAAATTGTAAAGTAAAATATATGGTGCAGCATCGCACAATGTTAAAATTAGCCGATAATACCGGAGCCAAAAAATTGCAGGTAATCAGGGTTTTAGGCGGTTATAAAAAAAGATATGCTCGCTTAGGAGATATCATTACTGCTACTGTTAAAGAAGCAGTGCCGCATGGTATGGTTAAAAAAAGTGAGATTGTCCATGCAGTTTTAGTGCGTACCCACAAAGAAGTCAAAAGAAAAGACGGTTCCTATATTCGTTTTGATGATAATGCGGCAGTAATAATCGACATGAAATCTAAGGAGCCGATCGGCAGCCGTATATTAGGCCCGGTAGCCAGAGAGCTGAGAGCAGGCGGATTTAATAAAATTATTTCTTTAGCTCCAGAAGTTTTATAAATAATGACCAATTGACTATATATATGATTAAAAATAATATAACCGCCTATGGCGGGAAAATCAGATCAGGCGACAGAGTCAAAGTCCTTGCTGGCAAGGATAAGGGTAAGAAAGGGAAGGTCTTACAGGTTTTAGGCGAGAAAAATCGGGCTTCTGTGGAAGGTATTAATTTAATGATCAAGCATATGCGCCCCCGAAAACAGGGTGAAAAAGGACAGAAAATAGAATTTCCGGCTCCACTTAACATTTCTAATTTATTGTTGATTTGTCCCAAATGCAATCGGTCAGTAAGAATAAAATATAAATTTTTAGAAAAAACAGGTGATAAAAAAGCTAAAAAAGTTAGAATTTGCGGTAAATGTAAGGAGTTATTAGATTAAAAGAAAATTAATCTTAGCAATATAAGCAATTACATATGAATTTAAAGGAATATTATTTTAAAAAAGCTGTACCCGAATTGAAGAAACAGTTCGGTTACAAAAATGAAATGCAGGTGCCTAAACTGGAAAAGGTTGTTTTGAATGTGGGTTTAAGCAAGGGATTGAAGGATGCTACATTTATTGATACCGTGGAAAGCACTTTGACCAGAATTACGGGTCAAAAATCGATTAAAACCAAGGCTAAAAAATCAATTTCCAATTTTAAAATTAGACAGGGTATGATTATTGGCATGAAAGTTACTTTACGAGGTAAAAGAATGTATGATTTTGTGGAAAAATTAATTAAAGTAACCTTACCGCGAGTTAGAGATTTCCGCGGCCTGGATCCTAAAGCGCTTGATAACAAGGGTAATTTAAATATTGGCATTCAAGAACATATTTCATTCCCAGAAATAAGGTCTGATGAAATTGAAAAAATTCATGGGTTGGAAGTCGCGATTGTTACAACTGCGAAAAAAAGAGATGAAGCCAAGGCATTGTTATCAGCCTTAGGATTTCCTTTTAAAGAAGATAAATAAATAATTTAGTCTATAAATCTTTAATTTATTAGTTATATGGCAACAGCTGCTCAAATAGCAAAATCGAAAAGAAAACCGAAATATTCATCCAGAATTGTAAGACGATGCTGGCGCTGTGGTCGTGCTCATGGCTATATGCGAGATTTTCAGTTATGCCGCATCTGTTTCCGAGAATTGGCAGCCAAAGGCGCTATCCCTGGCGTTAGAAAGAGTAGCTGGTAATTTTAACTAAATTATTTTGTATAAATTTTAAACATTAATTATAAATATGATCACAGATCCAATTGCCGACATGTTAACAAGAATTCGCAATGCTCAAATGGTTAAAAAGAGTGAGGTTTTGGTACCATTTTCCAAGCTCAAGTTTGAAATTGCTAAAATTCTAAAACATGAAAATTATATTGGCGATTTTGAAAAAGCTGAAGAAGCTAAATTTCCGCAAATAAAAATTGTCTTGAAATATGATGAAAATAATCAACCAGCCATTCAGACGATTCAACGGGTGAGCCGTCCGGGACAGCGAGTATATATCGGTAAAAATAAAATTGGAGATATTTTAAATAAGTTCGGTTTTGCAATAATCTCTACCTCAGCCGGCTTGATGACCAGCAAAGAAGCAAAAAGAAAAGGAATTGGCGGGGAAATAATTTGTGAAATTTGGTAGTTATAAATAAAGGATTTAAATATTCATTATCATATGTCTAGAATAGGTAAAAAACCAATAAAAATACCCAACGGAGTTGAAATTAAAATCGCTGATGATTTAATTACGATTAAAGGGCCAAAAGGTGAATTAACTTTAAAACTTCACCCTTTAGTTAAAGTTGCCAAACAAGAGGATGAAATATTGGTAACCGTATCAAATCCCGAAGAAAAAAATGGCAAAGCTTTATGGGGGTTGTTTAATCGTTTGATTAATAATATGGTAATTGGCACGACTAAAGAGTTTCAAAAAAAATTGGAAGTAATCGGCGTTGGTTTTAAGGTAAACTTGCAGGGACAGAAATTAGTATTAAACGTGGGTTTTTCACATCCGGTAGAATATATTTTACCCAAAGGGATTGGCGGAACAGTGGAAAAAAATGTTATTACCATAACAGGGATAGATAAACAATTAGTCGGCGAGGTGGCTGCTCAGATTCGCAGAATTAAAAAGCCGGAGCCATATAAAGGCAAAGGTATAAGATATATTGATGAAGTAGTTAAGAAAAAAGTTGGTAAAGCAGCGGCTAAAAGCAGCAGCTAAATTTAGAAAGTAATAATAATAACCATAATTGTAATTACTATGGCAGATAAATTAAAAATTAAGATGAAGCTAAGAGCGGCAAGAAAGGCGAGAATCAGGCAGCGGATTAAGGGTGATGCTAAATGTCCTCGGTTCAATGTTTATCGTAGTTTGCAGCATATTTACGCTCAGTTGATTGATGATCAATCTGGCAAAACTTTAGTTTGCGCCAGCGATTTGGAATTAAAGGCCAAAAAAGGTAAAAAACTTGATAAAGCCAAAGAAGTCGGAAAATTAATTGCCCAAAAAGCAGTGGCTAAGAAAATAAGCCGGGTTGTTTTTGATCGCGGCGGTTTTAAATTCCACGGCAGAGTAAAGGCAGTAGCTGACGGCGCCCGCGAAGGAGGCTTAAAATTTTAATTTTAAATTTTTTTATATGCCTAGAAGAGAAAAAAATCAAAGAGAAGAAAAAGAATTTGAGCAGCAAATCGTTGATTTGGCCAGGGTAACACGTGTTACTTCTGGTGGCAAAAGAATGAGATTCCGCGCTACTTTGGCAATTGGCGATAAAAAAGGTAGAATCGGCATGGGCGTAGCTAAAGGCGCTGATGTTACTATTGCTGTAAATAAAGCCTATAATCAGGCCAAAAAGAAATTAATCAGAGTGCCGATTATTAATGAAACAATTCCGCATCAAGTTTTGATTAAGTATAAAGCGGCTAAAATTTTATTAAAGCCGGCGCCTAAAGGTACTGGTATCAAAGTCGGCGGTGCCGTCCGCATTATTTGCGAATTGGCAGGTCTGGCTAATATCCGAGGCAAAATCTTAGGTTCTAATAATAAAATTAACAATTTAAGGGCAGCTTTAATAGCGATGCAAAGCTTCAAAAAATCAGCCAAGTCAGAAAAGGAAACTGCCAATAAGGAAGAAAAACCAATAGCAGAAGTTAAAATACCTGAGGATAAAAATGTAAATATTGAGGATAAAAAAAGTTTTAAGGATAAAATTAAAAGTTTTATTAAAAAGGGTGATAAATAAATTATATGGCTTTAAATTTATACAATTTAAAACCTGCTACTGGCGCTAAAAAAAGAAAAATCAGGGTAGGCCGTGGTCTGTCTTCGGGTCATGGTACTTATTCTGGTCGCGGCGCCAAAGGTCAGCGGGCCAGAAGTGGTGGTAAAGGCGGTCTTAAAGCATTCGGCTTAAAAGGCATAATTCAGAGTACTCCTAAATTGGGAGGTTTTAGAAGTTTAAAGCCCAAATTAGAGATTGTAAATTTATCTGATTTAGAACAAAATTTTAAAGATGGTGATATAATTACACCGCAAGCATTAAAAGACAAAGGATTAATTGGCGATATCAGATTGGGAGTTAAAATTTTAGGCGATGGTAAATTGACTAAAAAATTAGTAGTTAAAGTTAACAAAATTTCCGAATCAGGCAAGGTCATGATTGAAAAAAATGGTGGGCAAGTCATTTTGCTTGGAGCTGAAAAATCCAAGCCCCAAAAAGACAATAAATAAATTTAAATTATGTTGGAAAGGTTAAACCAAATTTTTAAAATAAGAGATTTGCGCAAAAGCATCTTGTATGTTTTAGCTTTGATTGTAATTTTTCGTATCGCAGCGCATATCCCGGTGCCGGGCATTAACCTTCAGAATTTAAAGGAGTTTTTTAATTCCAACCAGATTTTAGGTTTGATTAATGTTTTTTCCGGTGGCAGCATGAAAAATTTTTCCATTGTAGCAATGGGCGTTTCTCCTTATATTACTGCCTCCATTATTTTTCAGCTGCTGGTAATGATTATCCCTAAATTAGAACAGATTTCCAAAGAACCAGGCGGCTATCAAAAAATAAACCAATGGACCAGATGGCTGACGGTGCCTTTGGCGGTTCTGCAGGGCTACGGCATGATTACCATGTTGCGTTATCAGTCGTCTTTTAAAATAATAGAAAATTTATCCGTTTTTGATTTAATTGCAACATTAACGACCATAACCGCCGGCACCATTTTTCTGATGTGGATCGGAGAATTAATATCCGAACAGCATATTGGCAATGGCATCTCACTTTTAATTTTCGCTGGTATTGTTTCTAGTTTGCCGGGAATAGTGCAAAAGACATTAGCTGTATTTGATCCGGCTCAAATTATAAATTTGGTAATATTTGCGGCCATTGCCGTTGTCACTATTGTTGGCGTGGTGGTTATTAATGAAGGAACTCGCAATGTGCCGGTGTCTTACGCCCGTCACGTCAGAGGTAATCGCATGTATGGAGGTGTCAATACTTATTTACCATTGAAAGTTAATATGGCCGGCGTTATTCCTATTATTTTTGCTATTTCTTTGATCTTATTCCCGCCCATGATTGCTAATTTCTTTTTACATGCCAAAACCAGATTTTTAGCGCAAGCTTCAGAATTTGTGATCGGCGTTTTCCAAAATCATCTGGTTTACGGCATATTATATTTTGTCTTTGTCTTTGCGTTCACTTATTTTTATACGGCAGTAATTTTTCATCCCCAGCAAATTGCTGAAAATCTGCAAAAACACGGGGGATTTATTCCCGGTATACGGCCTGGTAAAAACACCGAAGATTATTTAGCCCATGTTACAAACAGGGTGATTTTTGCAGGAGCTTTGTTTTTAGGTTTAATTGCGGTTATGCCTTTGGTTATTCAGGAATTTACCGGTGGTTTAAATTTGGTAATCGGCGGTACCAGCTTACTGATCGTGGTTAGTGTGGTCATTGAAACAGTAAAGCAGGTTGAATCGCAATTAACGGTCAGAGAGTACGAGGGTTTATAAGAGTATTTGCAATAGTTGAATATATGTTATAATAAAAAGGGATCAACCCTTTTTATTTTTTAGCTAATTCTAGATGAATTTAATTTTAATCGGACCACAGGGAAGCGGTAAAGGCACTCAAGCCGAACTGATTGGCAAAAAATTTTCTTTACCGACTCTTTCTGTCGGTCAGCTTTATCGTCAGCAAATTCGTGAGCTTACTAAAATTGGGAAAAAGGCTCAGGCCTATGTCTTGGCAGGAAAATTAGTGCCTGATAAAATAACCGAAGGTTTATTAAGGCAGGAATTGAACAAAAAGAGATATAAAAAAGGTGTTATTTTTGACGGTTTTCCCCGTAATTCAGAACAAAATAGATTTTTAGAGAAATTATTAGAGATTGATTATGTTATTTTAATCCATATCAGCCACAAAGAAATTTTAAAGAGATTGGGTGGCCGTTATGTTTGCGATTGCGGCCAGACTTATAATATAAATTCCGAAAAGTCCGAAAGGCCCAAACATAAGTTGTTTTGCGATAAATGCGGTCATAAATTAAAACAAAGACCGGATGACAATCCCAAGGCAATTAGGCAAAGATTAAAAATATACGAACAGAATACAATGCCATTATTTAAGCATTTTAAAAAACAAGGCAAATTAATTACCATTTCCGGCGAACAAAATGTGAATCAGGTTTTTAAAGCGACCTTGCTTGCTTTAAGGCACAAAGGAACCAAAGTATGATTTATTTTAAAACTCAAAAAGAAATTGAGGCCATGGAAAAAGGTGGGAAGATATTGGCACAAATTTTACTGCAAGTAGTACAGACCGTCCATCCGGGCATTGGCACTAAGGAATTGGATGATTTAGCAGAACGTTTGATTTTGCAAAGCGGCGGTCAGCCGTCTTTTAAAAATTATCGACCGTCCAGTTCTGATCATCCTTTTCCGACTACGCTTTGTACTTCGATCAATGATGAAGTTGTGCATGCGCCGGCAATTCCTAATCGCATTTTAAAAGAAGGTGATATTATTGGTTTGGATATTGGCATGCAATATAAAGGCCTTTATACGGATATGGCTGTCACAGTCGGTGTGGGACAAATAAGTAAACAGGCTCAAAGGCTTTTAAATGTTACTCAGGAAGCTTTAAATTTAGCGATTGAACAGGTTAAGGAAGGTAATCATTTAAGTGATATTGCAGCCGCGATTCAAACATACGCGGAGAAGAACGGATTTGGAGTTGTCAGGGAGCTGGTGGGGCACGGTGTGGGAAAAAAAGTTCATGAAGAACCCAATGTTCCCAATTTTGTTACGGAGGAAAGCAAATTAATCCCTATTAAAAGAGGCATGACTTTAGCCCTTGAGCCCATGGTGAATATCGGCGGTTGGCAGATAGCCTTAGCTGATGATAATATGACCTTTGTGACTGCAGATGGCAGTTTATCCGCTCAGTTTGAACATACTGTGGCAGTTGATCATAATGGGGAAGTCAGAATTATTACTGCATTTGAATAGTTTTTACTATGTGTTATCATTTGTCAGTCAATCGCAAGCAAAAAGAATTGGAAAAAAGGTTTGGGGCAGAGTTTTCCAAACCTAATTTATTTTCACCCATTTTTTACGCTAATGGTTTTGATGCCCCGCGAATTCCGGTTATAACCAATAGCGATCCTTATAAAATCCAAATGCTAACCTGGGGTTTAATCCCGCATTGGACAGCCAATGAAGATAAAGCCAAGGAGATTCGGTTCAAGACTTTGAATTCTCGGGCAGAGACTTTATTTAGTAAAGCATCTTTTCGCGAACCGATTAAAAATCAGCGCTGTCTCATCCTAACCGATGGATTTTTTGACTGGCGGGAATATAATGGTAAAAAATATCCATATTATGTTTATTTGAAATCTCAAGAACCCTTTGCTTTTGCAGGTATCTGGGATGAGTGGTTAAATCCTGATAACAAAAGAAAAATTAAGACCGCTTCCATTATTACTACTGATGCCAATGAGTTAGTTGCTAAGATTCATAATATCAAACAGCGCATGCCGGTAATTTTAAGTAAGTTTGAGGAAAGAGCTTGGCTTGGAGGTTTGGATGATCAGGAAATAAAGGAAATGCTTGATCCATATCCTGCCAAAGAAATGTTAGCGCACACAATTTCCAAACTAATCACGGCCAGAGGCATTGAGCGTAATGTGCCAGAGGTTATGGAAAAGTTTGAATATAAGAATTTAGAGCCAATTAAGATATAAATATATGGATAAGTTTTTAGCCATTGATTATGGCGCAAGAAAAATTGGTTTAGCCATTGGAGATACTGAGACAAAAATTGCCTCTCCTTTTAAGATACTTGAAAATACCCCGCAATTATTAGATGAGCTTAGAGCTATTTGTCAGAGTGAAAAGATAAATATACTTGTTCTTGGTGTCCCCGTCGGGTTAAAGGGTATTAAGTCAGAGCAATATGAACAAGTAATTGCTTTTAGCAATAAATTGTCCGAATCTCTTGGTCTTGAAATTGTACAGCAAGATGAAAATTTGACTAGTACTTATGCCCAGAAACTTTTGCAGGGAACAAAGGCGAAAGGGAAAGATGACGCAGTAGCGGCGATGATTGTGCTGCAGAGTTATTTGGATTCTTTAAATAATTAAGGCAGAAGTATGAAGTCCGAAATCCGAAGTTGATGGGCAAAAACGCCTCCTCTTGTCACCCTGAACATCGTCGAACGGGTGGCGCCGTCGGTGTCTATGGTTCGACTAAGCTCACCATGACACAAGAGGAGGCGTTTTCGCCCAAGTAAATTTTATGTCCAGAACTTACACTACAACCGGAATTATTTTAAAGCGTCGAGACTATCAGGAAAATGATTGTCTTTTTTGTATATACACTAAGGATTTCGGGAAAATAGAGGTGGTGGCCAGGGGGACAAAAAAAATCTCCAGCAAACTTAAAGGTTATTTAGAACCATTTTATCTGGTTAAGTTGATGATTGCCAAAGGTAAATTTATTGATAAGCTGGCTAATTGCAACACTATAAAAAGCTATGAAAATTTACGCGCTGACCCGTCACTTTTGGGTTTTGCCTTGATTAATTATTTGGCTGAAGGGACTGACGGCTTAATTTCAGGTCATACTTCGCAGAGTGATAAATTTAATTTACTTATTGAGACCCTGAATATCCTGGAACAGGAAATCGCCAAGGATTTACAGGAGAAAAAAGAACGTTTACTATTTATATCCAGCATTTATTTTTTAAAGCTATTAGGGCTTTTGGGTTATCAGCCGGAAATTCATCGTTGTGTCTTGTGTCATAAGGGCATTTTATTAACAAAAAATATTTTTGATTTTTCCAAGGGCGGATTAGTTTGCGAAGACTGTAAAAGGGTTTGCCTAATTGAAGATTATATCCGCGTTTCTGACGGAGTGATCAAGGTTTTGCAATTGGCCAAAGAAAAATCACTGGATTATTTTGTTACTTTGCCAGTTGAAATCAATGATTTAAAAGCTTTAAATAAGGTGGTGGAAAAATTGATTTTAGTAAATGTGGAAAGGCCCTTAAAGACGTTGGAATTCTTTAGGTCAATTTAGCTGTTATTTTAGCAAAAATTCAGTCTTGACAGGCTGATTTTTTTTTGTTAAGGTTGGAACAGGAAATTTCGGTCTTTAACATTCTTATTTTTTTAACCAAAGGAGGGTTTGATCATGGTGAAATATTGGGGTAAAGATAATGTTGTTTGGCAAGACAAGATGGTTGAAATTGATTTTCCTCATGTCATCCATGCGCAGCAATTCTCCCTGGATGATTTAGAAAAACTTTTTATGCTGACTGCGATTTTAAAGCAGCAAATCGGTAAGGGCAAGAAAAAAGACTGGCTGAACGGCAATATTGTTTTAAACCTTATTTATGAGCCGTCTACCAGGACAATGACTTCTTTTTCCGTGGCAGGTTTAAGACTGGGCGCCGACGTCATTACGCCCGCTGATCCTGCGAAGCTCTCTTCGGTGATTAAAGGTGAAACACTGGAAGACAGTATCAGAATTTATGCTGACAAAGTTGATGTGATTATTTTGCGGCATAAAGATGATGATTCGGCGCTGCGCGCGTCAAGATCAAGATTCTGTCAGGGCGTACCCATTATCAATGCCGGGGCAGGCAAGGGGCAACATCCGACTCAGTCCTTGCTTGATTATTTTACCATCAGAGAGCGTTTCGGTAGAATTGAAGGGTTGATCGTGGCAATTTGCGGTGATTTGAAACATGGCAGAACTTCCCGCTCGCTGGCTTATTTGCTCTCTAAGTATAAAGGCGTCGAGATTTACTTTGTGGCGCCACAGGTCGCGCAAATGAGTCCCGATGTCCTTGACTACTTGACTAGTCATAATGTCAAATGGCATCAAAGCGAAACGCTCAAGGAAGTCATCTCTTTCGTTGATGTTTGCTACATGACCAGATTTCAAACCGAAAGGGAAGATCCTGAGGAAAAAGAAATTATGGCTCATGCTAGCATGGTCAACGTGATCGACGAACAACTGGCTGAATCCATGAAAGATGATGCCATTATCATGCACCCGCTGCCCAGAATTCACGAGATCAAATGGGGCGTAGATAAGAACAAGCGTTCTGTTTATTTCTTGCAGGCGCTCAATGGCGATTATATCCGTATGGCACTTTTACTTTGCATTTTGAATCCGGATAAGGTGGAAAAACTTTTGGCGTCTGCAGCGTAACAACAAAAAGGAGGGTGCCTTGCGCCCTCCTTACTTTTTCTCAACCCTCCTTCGCTCCGTTGGAGCTTCGGAGGGCAAAGGGGAGGAATCATGGTGAATGAAAAGAATTTACCGGAAGATAAAAAGGGCAAACGCAAGAAAAAAAAGCAGGATAACCGTAAAAAAGTGCGGCGCAACAGCTGGAAGACCAGATGCGCTAGCAGACGGAGGTAAAACATGGCCAGGCTACTTTTGAGAAACGGAGATTTGGTCGATCCGGTATCCGGCAGTATTCGCCAAAGGGATATCTGGATTGACAACGGCAGAGTCATTAAGATCGGGCTTAGCCGAGCAACTCGCCAGAGAATAGTCGTCGATGACGGCACATGCGAGGAAATTGACTGCGAAGGACTTTTAGTTGTCCCCGGCCTGATTGACATGCATGTGCATTTCCGTACTCCTGGCCAGGAACACAAGGAATCTTTGGCCACGGGTAGCATGGCAGCCTTGGCTGGCGGATTTACATCTGTTGTCTGCATGGCCAATACTAAGCCGGTGATTGATAATGAAGAAAAGCTTAATAAGCTTTTTATCCTGGCTGAAAACGAAGCCTTAGTCAATATACTTCAGGTTGCCGCCGTAACCAGCGGCAGGCAAGGGAAGGAATTAACAGAAATTTGGAAGCTATTTTTAGATGGTGCAGCAGCTTTTTCTGATGACGGAGATGGCATTCAGGATCCCGCCATTTTGAGTCAGGCAATCAAGGAATTCGTCGGATATAAAAAACCGATATTACTTCATTGCCAGGATAATAGGTTTGACACCTATGACAAACGGGCGGAAATCCATGACGTATCCCTGGTTATCCGGTGTGCAGAATCCTGTAATGCTCCGATTCACATTCAGCATGTTTCCTGCGCTGAATCAGTGCAGCTGATCCGCGAAGCCAAAGCCAGGGGCGTTAAAGTCACCTGTGAGACAGCGCCGCATTATATGGCATTGACCCAACGCGATTTTAAGCGAATTGGCGTTAATGCCATGATGAATCCGCCTTTAAGAGGTAATGCTGACCGCGATGCAGTTATTCAGGGTTTGGTCGATGGCACGATTGATGTGATTGCCACTGATCATGCGCCGCATACTGATAAGGAGAAAAAAAGCGACAAGCCTCCTTTTGGCATAATTGGATTGGAAACAGCTGTACCAGTGGTTCTCTCAGTTCTGCAACGACATCTATCGTTGCCTGAGATTTTTGCCAAGATGACAATCAATCCGGCCAGGATTTTGGGACTGGAGCAAAAAGGATTGATCCATGAAGGTTGGCCGGCTGATATCACGGTCATTGATCTTAAAAAGCGCAAAGCGCTGGAAGCTAAGGATTTGCAGTCAAAGTCACAAAACAGTCCTTGGCTTGGCAAACGGATGCAAGGCTGGCCAGTGATGACTATTCACAATGGCAAAATCATGATGAGAGAGGGTAAAATAATCCTCTAAACAGCAAGGGTGCTCGCAAGAGTGCCCTTTTTTAAATACGTCAATCGCTTTTCGGTATCGGTTTCCGTTACGTTTATCGTTTTACGTTTAACGAAACGAACTTCGATAACCGATTGACGAAAAACCAATTTATTGCTAAGGTTTGGGTACAAAAAGTTATTTGAAAAATCAAGATAAAGAGGAGGAAATCAAGATGGAACAAGAGAAAACTCAGGTTTGTGAGGCTGTCGTGGTTTCTAATAAACCAAAAGCAAAGGATATCTGGGAATTAAAATTAGACCCAGGTGATGATTTTGATGTTACTGCTTTTTTGCCCGGCCAGTTTGTCTGCTTGGCTCCTTTGGATTCGAGCTCAACCATGGCCAGGCCTTTCAGTATTGCCAATATCAGTACTTCTAACGGCACTTTTTTTGTGCTGTATAAAGTCATTGGCAAAAACACGGAACTAATGACCAAGCTGGCATCGGGAGATAAAGTAAAATTCTGGGGACCTTTGGGGCAAGGATTTTTACCTTGTTCTTCTCCAGATCCTGATTATGACGAAGTTTGGCTGGTGGGCGGAGGAATTGGGATAGCGCCGCTGATTTTCTTCGAAAAGGTAATGACAGAATATCAGGATCGCCTTGTTAGGGTTTTTTACGGTAATAAAACCAAGGATGAAATCATCCCTTTGGATTTATATACCCAGGAGCCTTTGACCATTACTACCGATGACGGTTCAGCAGGCTATAAAGGCTTTGTGAGTGATGTCTTTGCAAGTTTTATTCAAGCAGCAAAGAATGAAAAGATTCTGGTCATCACCTGCGGTCCTAATGTGATGATGGCTAAGGTTGCAGAACTTTGCGAGCAAGCAGGGATTGAATGCCAGGTCATACTGGAGACTGTCATGGCCTGCGGTTTGGGCGTATGCTTGGGATGTTCAATCAAGACGGCTTCTGGCATGAAACGAATTTGTCATGATGGGCCGGTTTTTCCAGCAAAGGAGGTCTGGGATGTTCTCAGTTAATCTAAGCGTGGAAATAGCCGGCATCAGATTGAAAAATCCGATCATGCCGGCATCAGGTACGTTTGGCAACGGAGAAGAATTTGCCTATCTTCAAGGCATGGATCTTGGACGGTTAGGCGCTTTGGTTACCAAGGGTACAACCTTGGAACCGCGAGCAGGTAATCCTCAGCCGCGCATCCGGGAAACAGCAAGCGGTATGATTAATTTCATTGGTTTGGAAAATCCCGGCGTGGAAGTTCTGATCAATGATAAGTTTCCGTTCATGTCCCAGTTTGGAGTGCCGATCATTGTCAATGTGTCCGGCTTTACACTTCAGGAATATGTCCGGATGGCGCAAAGACTTGATCAGGTAGCTTATGTTGCGGGTTTGGAAATTAATATTTCCTGCCCCAATGTCGAAGGCGGCAGAATCCCATTTGGCAGTGATGCGATCATTGCTGCCAATGTGGTTCAAGCCGTACGCAAGGTGACGAAACTGCCCTTGATTGTAAAGCTGACTCCGAACGTGACTGACATTGTCCCCATTGCCAAAGCAGTGGAAGATGCCGGCGCAGATGCGATTTCCATGATCAACACGGTTCGGGGAGTATTTTTGGATAAAGGAAAAATTATCCAGGGCGGACTTTCCGGACCGGCGATCAAGCCGATTGCCTTGTGCCTGATTAATCAGGTGGCTCAAACCGTCAATGTGCCGATTATCGGCATGGGCGGCATTAGCTCCTTGCAGGATGTTTTTGACTTTTTCCAGGTGGGCGCTTCAGCCGTAGCAATCGGTACAGCGAATTTCAAAAATCCGCTGATCATGATGCAGCTGATTGACCAGTTGGAAAAATATTGTGTGGAACACGGGTTGGAAAACATTGACCAAGTCAAAGAGAAAATAAAAGGAGGAAAAGGAAGATGAAAAGGCCGAGAGGAAAAGAACGGATTATTGTGGCACTGGATGTGCCGGATTTGGATCGGGCCGGCAATCTGGTTAAGGAGTTGGCTCAGCACGTGGGCATGTTCAAGGTTGGCTTGTACTTGATCACGTCAGTCGGCTTACCGCAAATCATGGCCTGGTTTAAGAAACAGGGCTGTGATGCCGGCCAAGTGTTCGTTGACAATAAGCTTCACGACATTCCCCATACCATTGGCACGGCTGCCAGGAAGATTTCAGAATTTAGCGTGGGTATGCTTAATGTTCACGCCAGCAGCGGCTTGGACGGAATGATCGAAGCTGTTGAGAACTCCAAGTCAGTCAGACCTGATACGGGCGGACCCGAGCAGTATCGTGACACTCTGGTTCTGGCCGTTACTGTGTTGACTTCACATGAAGAAAATGCAGCCCATCTGATTTTTGGCAGTCCGACCAAAGCCAAGGTGCTGGAATTCGCTCTCTGGGCCAAGCTGGCTGGCTGCGATGGCATAATCTGTTCGCCCCAGGAACTGGCTATTTTGCGGGCGCAGAGCGTGCTGAAAGACATGTTACTGGTCACTCCAGGCGTGAGGCCAGAATACGCGGCAGCAGGTGATCAGAAGCGCATTATGACTCCTGGCGAGGCGGTCAAGGCCGGAGCCGATTATTTAGTGATTGGCCGACCCATCATCAATCCGCCCAATAACATTGGCAGCCCCATGGAGGCCGCGCAACTGATCGCTGAGGAAATCGAAAAGGCCGAGCAGGAAATGGCCAAGAAAAAAGACGAAGATTAAACAAGGAGAAAAACTCCAAAGGGATTCCCAACAGGGAGTCCCTTTTTTCTTTCGTCAATCGTTATTCGGTAACGATGCTCGTTTCGATAGTCGGTAAACGTTAAACGTAACGGAAACCGATTGACGTTTGACGGATAACGAAGGGTTTGATAAGGTGGAGGAAATCAGGGATTGGTCCTTACAAAAACAAGAAAGAAAAGGAGGAAAGCGATGAAAGAATTAGCGGTTGTTGAGACCGTGAAAAACGGAGGCGTCTTTGCGCTAAACCCGAGTGACTTTGAAGGGCGGCGTATGACTATCAACGAGGTGGTGGCGATTTTGAGCGCCTTTGATGCCTTTTGGCAATATCAGGGCGATCCTTGTGCTCAAAAGCCTCATGCCCTGTTGAAATCAGGTAAACACAGCAACGGATTCATCATGACCAAGTCGGCATTGGAATATCCAAAGCTATGCATGATCTTTGCCCATGAAATGCTGAAAGTCATTGAAAAGAGAATTTTCCCAGATGCTATGCCGAAAATAGGCTTTGTGGCTTGCTCTGCGTATTCGGCTCTCAATTTGGGTTACAGCCTGGCTTTAATTATCGGGGAAAAATACAACATCCCCGTCAGACATGTCATCGTAGAGAAAGATGACAAGGGAAATCCCACAATCATCCGAGGCGGAATTGATGCTCAGCTGCAAGGCTTGATAATCAATGAACTGATGACCACTGGCGGCGGCAGTACCTGGGAAACAAGGGATGCAGTTTTAAAAAGCAATAGCCAAAATTCACCGCCGTATGTGATGACGCCAGCCTTTGTATTGATTCACAGGTCTGCGGATTGGCTCTTGTCCGACCAGACAAAAGTGGAAGCAGTTTTCCATTTCGACATCAAAAATTTCACGCTGGAAGAATGTCCTTATTGCAAAGCAGGGTCTGAAGCTATCAAGCCTAAAGTCGGAGACAACTGGAAAAAGCTCACGGCCTAATCTGATTTTAAAAAAACCGCTTGAAGAACTCGAGCGGTTTTATAATTGAAGTGAGAAATTTATTATTCTTGTGCGAGTTCAATTAATTTATCAAGAAATTGAGGATAGGTGTATCCGGCTGCCTTAGCAGCTTTAGGAACCAGAGAAGTTGCGGTTTGACCGGGGATGGTATTTATTTCCAGAAAATATATTTGGTTATCAGGACTTAATATCAAATCAGTGCGTGAAAGACCGCGACAGCCTAAAATCTCATGAGCTTTCAGCCCAATAGCTTGCATCTGTCTGGTCAGTTCCTCGGAAATTTGCGCCGGACAAATTTCTTGAGCGCCGTTTTGGGAATATTTGGAGTCATAATCAAAGAAATTATTCTTAGGGATAATTTCAATGGTCGGTAATGCTTGAGG
>JAPLYC010000105.1 GCA_026395755.1 Candidatus Parcubacteria bacterium
TTCAAGCCTTTCCATTTTGCCGTGCACTAAAGCAGTATAGATTTTTTTGACCTTGCGGTCTTGAAATTTCTTTTTAAAAAAATCAAAAGCTTTTTGGGTCTTGCAGACCAATAATAAACCGGAAACGCTTTTATCCAGGCGATGGACAATGCCCGGCCTTAATTCATTTTCTCCGACTTTGGCAATTTCGGGGTATTTGGCCAAAAGTCCGGCAGCCAGGGTTTTAGGCTCCATTTTTTCAGTTGGATGGATTAAAAGTCCGGCCGGCTTATCAATTACTAAAATGTTATCGTCTTCATAGACAACTTTAAATTTTACGCTTTTATTCGGTTCCAGCTTTTTATCCTTGGTAATATCTTTGATTTCTTTAGCAACGATTTTAATCTCATCACCGGCATTTAAAAAGTGGTGAACATTCGTAATCTCGCCGTTAAGCAAAATCTTGGCGGCTATAATTAATTTTTTAATCTGACTGCGGGTAATAGGCAGTTTTTCAGTGAGGAATTTGTCCAGACGCTGGTCGATTTGTTCGGGTTTGATTTTGATTATCATTTATTTATAAGTTACATTCAAAGGATTTTTTTGATTAATTAAAGTTTTCTTATTGTAAAACCTTTAGCCTCGTCATATTCAATATCATGGCCATAAGCATTTAGGCCCTTTTTTACAGCCCAATACTGGGCTTCGGACATAGCAGTTCTGATTTTCCCTGGAATTTGAGTGTCTGTTAAATAAGCCCCAACTACTTTGCCAATTTCCCCATCTATTTGATTTACTGAATCAACCAGTTCTTTGGCATGTTTATCGCTGACTGACCCAATATTAGACATATAAAATCCCTCGTTAATTTTATCACCAAGTAATTGATTCCCGCGAAAATATTTTTTGGAAATTAAGCTTATTTGATTTAAGGCTTCTTTACTTGGTTTTTCTAGAAAGTAGATCGTTATAGAATCATGCCTAGTGTCCGCCATAGTGGTTTTTCCTACCTCGCCAAATTTATAATTAGCCTTTATAATCCCATTCTTTATCAGATTATCCAGATCATTAATCAGATCAGGCGTTATTTCAACATTAAGACTTCCTCTTGTGACTGTTTTTTCACCTTTTTTTGCCATAACTCCGCGATATATCCAGTCATTGGATAATTTCGATTCCAAAGATTTGTCATTCGCTGCAAAATTAAAAGCTTCATCATATTGCACTTGGTTTAAGGGATAATTCGCAGTTCTAGCATTAAAATAATGACGTTTAATAATTTGTTCAACAATATTAGCTTTATTATTTTCAGTTTTCGCCTTATCAAGATCTTGCATTAATAAATCCGGTCTTTTGGCAAGGCCAAGCTTTATTGTTTCATTAATAAGTTCTGTCAAGACCTTAATACCTTCCTCGTTTTCTTGTTTATTTTCTTTGCCTTGAGTTTGTTGTCTAATTTGTTCAATACGTGACTGATCTGATGCGCTTATTTTATCCTTCAATTTTTCCCAACCTAACCTTTTGACCAAATTATCATAAATGGCTTTATCAATCGGCCGGCTGAATTGAATCTGAACCGGCTGATCAGGATTTTTTTTCTTGGCTGCCTGATATGCTTCCTTGATTTTGTCTAAAACAAAAGCTTCTTCCTTGGCTATATTGGGAATTTCAGTGGTACCGCTTAAATGAGAGCCAATGTCTTGAGCAGCTTCTGCTTGCAGATTTACAAAATCTTTTTGTTTTTCTGGTGGTAAATTGGCATTGATTTGCGCATAATGGGCTTCTTTGTCTTTTTCTCTTTGGGTTTCTTTTCGGCGTATTTGTTCAAGTACTTGTGCGCGTCTTTGTCCCTCTGCTTTATTTTTTTCCGGATCTACATATATTTTCAGTTGCCAAAGTTCCTCAACCACTTCACTGGGCAGATTTTTATATTGACTTGGGATTGCATTTTTTTTCTGCAAAACTTTCATGATATCCTGATTCTTTTGTATCTCGGGTTGCATATGTTACTAATTAAAAGTATTAAATTACTCTACCCACTTCACATGGGAAAAGTATTCTTTTTTTCTTTCCTCTTCGTATTTGTCCAGCTGAGGCGCCAGATCTTTAAGCTCAGCATCGGACAATTTATTTAATTCTTTAAGTCTTTTAGTTAAATAAGTTTTTTTGTTCTTCTTGGGATCTTCCAAAACTTCGGATAAAAGCGCGTTTAATAGCAAACCGATTTTGGGGCTCGGTTTGATATTTAATAATTTCATTAGTTCATCACCCTTAATTTTCAGCATTTTAACGGAAATTGGATCCAGTTGAACTTCATGCAAACGTTTTTCCAGATCCATAAGCTTGAAAGGCTTGGCTTTGGGACGGCCCATGCCCAAACGGTCGCAGATTCTGACCTGAATAATCTCGGCAATGTTTTCTTTGCCCACGCGAGCAAGTAAACGGCGGACAGCAGCATCAGTTATATCGCCTAAACTATAAAAAAACATGTGGTGGCGCACCAAATGCGAAACTTTGTCCACGATTTCATTGGAATATTTTAAACGCTATAAAATTTTGCGGGTTACTTTTGCGCCCACAATATCGTGGTTGTAAAAAGTTGAATCAGGACCTTCTCCGGCTTTGACTTGTGGTTTGGCAATGTCGTGGAATAAGGCGGCTAAGCGTACGTTTAAATTATAATTTCTTTCAGCCGCAAACCCCAACGCCTTTACGTTGTGGGTAAAAACGCTGTAGATATGAGAGCGGTTTTGTGAAACGCCCACGCCTTGTTCCAGTTCGGGCAGATAATATTTGAGTAAATCGGATTTTTGTAAAAGCTGTAAGCCGAATTCAGCATTGGGAGAAAGAATAATTTTATTAAATTCTTCAGTCAGCCTTTCAGTGGCCATGGTTTTGATTTTCGGCGCCAGATTTTGAATGGCTAAATATGTAGGCTGGTCAATTTTAAAATACAGCTGAGTGGAAAAACGGATAGCGCGGATCATGCGGGTGTAATCTTCCTGAAATCTTTCGTCCGGATTACCCACGGTTCTGATTAATTTGTTTTTCAAATCAGTCTGGCCGTCAAAAGGATCAATGATTTCTCCGGTCGCAATATTTACGGCCATGGCATTAATTGTAAAATCGCGGCGCGCTAAATCTTTTTCCAAAGGCAAATCAGGATCGGTCTGAACATCAAAATCCTTATAACCGCCGGTCATGAATGATTGTTCAGTGCGGGGTAGGGCAATATCAATGGCTTCTTGGCTAGTATATTTTTTCGGTACAAATTTAAAAACGCCAAAAGATTTACCCACAAAATTGACTGAACCTTCTTTGGCTAAAAAATCTTCCAAATCTTTGGCTTTGACCTTGCGGATAACAAAATCATAGTCATATGAAGCGCGTTCCAAAAGAATGTCGCGCACTTTACCGCCGACCAAATAAACCTCGGCTGTGGGGAATTTTTTCAGTAATTTATCGACAAACTTAAAATCAGGGTCGGTTGAAAACGATTTGAGGAATGCTGCGATTAAGTTGTTCTGGATAGTTTGGTTCATTGATCTGTGTTTAGGATACAAATCTATGTCGCGAACGGCATTCCGCTTTGCGGAACAAATATTGTAATAAATTATTACAAATTCGTAGTAACTTGTATATTTGTAGCTTTATTATATTTTATCTAATTTTAAGCTTAAAATCAAGCTAAAAAATTAAAAGAGGGCTTGTTTTCGCCCTCAATTTAGAATTTATTTTTCGACTAAATACCAAAGGATTCGGTCAGGATTGCCACCCTTAACTTCACTTTTGTATCGACCGTGTAACTGATATTGTTTACCTTCAAGCAGAAATTTCTCATCAGTTAGAACGCCTAATGTTTGCATCAGTCCGTTAACGTGCAGGTTTGTCTTTTCGGCAATTTCCCTAGCTGTGGCTTGGCGTAATTCCAGTATTACCTTTAAGATCTCTTTCTGCCGCTTTTTCAATTTAGCCATTTTACCCCCCTTTACTTGGTGGAATAAAAATATCACTTTTAGTTAATAATGTCAATCGATAAAAAAGAGAGCAGGATGAACCTGTCTCTCTTGTTAGGTTTGAATTTTAACCAGCGTGCCGCTGATTTTGGGGGTAAGTTTTAGCAGGACTAAACCTTCGCGATATTGTCTCTGGTAGCAGGTAAAGGCTTCGCCTTTAAGCTGAACACAGGTTGTATTGTCTTTGACCATGATGATCTGTTCAAACGGTGCTGATAATTCTTCGGTAGTTGCCTCTTTGGCGTTAATTGGTTTGAAAGAACATTTGATCATTTTGCCGCCGTGGCTGTCAATGATTTTGTTCACCCTTTTGTAGGCTTCAAGCGCTCGATCACGGTCTTTTTCGTATGATTCCAGTTTTTTCCCTTCCAGAAGAAGACCGACACCACTTCCCCGTACAAAAATTAGCTGAATTGTTTTAGCCAAAATATGTACCTCCCTTTACTTCAAAAAGCTTAGCTGTTTAAAGAAAAAAAGTCAATAATATAACTGCCTAATAATAAAGCCAAATAGCTTCAAAAAATAAATAAAGATTAAAAATGGCCGAGAGTGTAATTACTATTTTATATTTAGTTTTTAAACCCAGGGTTTGCAGCACATATAGTAAAACTAAAAACAGCAGTGGCAGGCAATCATTCAGATAGCGGCCGCCGATTTGCGGGAAATAACCATTGTAATAATAATTAAGTAAAATCAGCACAATGATGCCGGCAGCAATCAGGGCGAATTTTACCTCTTTTATTTTAAAATTTGCTTTATAAATGAGTATAAATAAAGGACAAACAATAAAAAAGCTCGTAGCTCCATAAGGGTTAACAGAGAAATACGGAGGTTTTAAAGCATAAAGGGGGTTACTCTGTGAAACAGTTGCCAAGATGGGAACAAATGTTTCCAGAAAATAATAATAGATATTTGTCGGAATATAATAAAGGCTGAACGAGCCATATTGCCGTATGTAATTATAATTTTCATAAAAATAAGTTAATTTATAACCTGAGGTCAGAGGATTATCAAAGCGAATATAATTATAAGCTAAAAGCAAACACCCGGCGAAAATTAGCGGAAGCGCTAAGGTTAAAGATTGTTTAAATTTAATCCTATAGTTCTCCCGGGAAAATAGAATAATTAAAATATAAAAAATTATTGCCAGGCCAGCCATAAAGCGACTCAAAAAAGTTAAAGCGATCAAAATGCCTATCAGCCAAAACCTTTTTTTCCCATAATATTCAAGCAGACTTAAAAAAACAAAAATGGCGGCAAAGTTATGAGCCAGAAAATAAGGCGATGCCACTAAAGTGGCAGAAACATAAAGACTGGCAAATAAGTATAAAATGCCGAGCCAGAGAGCCTCAACCTTGGTAAACTTAAAAGTTTGAGTTGCTAATTTTAAGATTAAATACAGTAAAATCAGATTTAAAATAAAAGTAATAAAGTTAAGCTCAATCGGTTTTTGAAAGATCGCCACCAGGGGGATCATGGATAGGGCCGGCAAGGGCGGTAATGGCCAATAAAAGTGGTTTCCATAAGGGATGAGATCCAAATCGGAAAAAGGATTAATAAAATAAGTTTTACCATGTAAAAAAGACCAGGCTAATTCAGAAGTGATATCAGTTTTTTGAAATAAATAGTTGGCAGTAAAAGCCAGGAATAATAAAACACCGGTCAGACCTAAAACTATATATATTTCATTTTTTTTAAAAAAGGCAGTCATTAGATTAGGAGTTATTATTCAATTTGCCGTTTTCAAAATACTCATCACTATTGCCAATTTGGTCAGGGTTTAGTTTTTTGTCAGTTTCGATGCCTTGGGCGGCTAATAAACCCATTTCCAAACTGTGATCCTGATTATTGTACTGAAATCTGCCCGGCCGGCCGATATAATAAAAATTTTCCAATTGATTTAAATAACTTTTTATTATTTTTAAATTGGCAGGATAATTTAAATCATAGACCGGATAGACTTTCTGTTTTTTAAATACATAATAATTCCTGACGTCTTTGGCGGTAATCAAACCGATTTTTTCTAAATGGTTCAGCGCCAGATTAAAGAGGTCTTGGTCTGATGATTGCCATAGCGTTTCTGCTTGATTGGTAAAAAATTCGATAAATAAGGAAGTCTTGCCCTCCGGCGACATGGCCTGACTGAAATTTTTCATTTCCGAAATTCTGGCAAATGGGATATTTTGATTAGGAAAATAAATCCAGTTGTCATCCGTGACTTGATTTTTATTTAAAGTGATAAATAAATAAATTTGATCGCGCCATTTTAATTTAGCCGCTGCAGCTAGAATTTCCGGCGGCGGTAAGGGATTTAAAATTGATAAAAATTGATCAATGGGAATCGAACTGACAAGGTATTCCGGATTAAATTCCTGCATTAGGCCATTCACATCGGTAATTATTTTAGTGATCCGGTTTTGGCTGTGAAAAATTTCCAGCGGTTGGCTGGCAAAATTAATTTCATTACCTCGGTCAATAATTTGGGCAGCCATCTTTTTATACAGCTGTCCGTTTCCCAGTCGAGGATACTTAAAAATATCAATCAGTGTTTTAGTCTTTTTTCTTTTGAACAAAGAATCTGATATGGCTGTAATAAAATTTAAACCCTTAATTCTTTGTTTGGCCCAGTCGGCATGAAGCCGGCTGCAGGGAATGCCCCAGATCTTTTCTGTGTAATTCAGCATATTAAAGCGCCCGAGCGCCAAACCAAAGTTGGCGGCAATATAATCTTGAAAATTATTAATAGGCCTGCCTAAACTTTTATAAATAATAAAGGAACGTAAGTACGAAAAAATAATGACAACCGCCTTGATAAGGCCGATATTTTTTAAAGCCTGGAGTGGCTTGATAGGGTAATCATAATATTTGCCGTCAATATATTGCCGAGTCTGGCGGTTAACATCTATCCAGTCAGTTCCAAGGAGATCTTGAGCTATTTGATAAAGCTTCTTATTTTGGGAAAAAAAACGATGGGGACCGATATCAGTTTTAAAAGTCAGATCATCTTCTTTAAATTCCAACGTTTTAGCAAAACCTCCAACTTCATTTTCTTTTTCCAAAATCGTTATTTTGTATGCCTTAGGCATTAGCCCATAAGCGCAAGCCAGGCCGGCAGGTCCGGCACCTAAAATTAATATATTCTTTTGAGGATAGGGGGTGTTTTTATTTGAGTCCATAAAGTAATTTAATAGAGGCGTAAATAAGTGAAACGGTCAGGAATACATTTAACAGGCTGGAAATAACAATAATAGTTTTATGAGTAACTGTAAATCCGTCTTTTAATTTTGACAATAAAATCATAAAAAGCACGGGCAGACAGTCCAAATAATATCTGGGGCCGATTTGGGCAAAGCCGTTGTAATAATAGCTGAGCAAGGTGATGGTGATGATCAGGGCGGTAATTAAAAGCAGTTGATTAATCTTGTTGCGATAGTCGGCTTTAAAAAGTAGGATAAAAAGCGGAGAAATGATAAAGAAACTTATAGATCCGAAAAAATTGGGAATAATGTACGGCCAGGCCAGCTGGTATTTCGGGTAGTTATCGGCGACAGGCGCGTAATTCGGGGTTAATCCTTCTAAAAAATAGTAATATAAATTTGAGGGAATATATTTATAATTAAATTGGCCGTAAGGATGAAGTTCGGGAAATTCGCTGTATGAATGGGTTTGGGTATAACCGGTTTCCAGCGGATTGCCAAAGCGGGCATAATTATATAAGCCGAACATCAGCAGACAGATTAAGACCGGTATTGATAACCATGTTAAATTTTTAATTTTTCGCCGCCAGGAGATTTTTTCAGTGATAATGGCCAGTAAATAAAAAATAATAACTAAACCGGCAGTCAGCCGAGATAAAAAGACCAAACCAACAAAGGCGCCGATTAAGGCATATCTTTTTTTGCCAAAATATTCATTAAAGCTCAGCAAGACCAAAAAAGTCGAAATGGTTTGCGAATAATTATAGGCCAGGGAGGAGAATACAGAATTAATATAAATACTGCTGAAAAGAAAAAGTATGGCCAGCCAGTAGGAATTTAATTTGGAAAACCCGAATTTTTTTTGAGTGAATCTGGCAATGAAGAAAAAAAGCAGGATGTTCAAAAGAAGATTAAGCAGGTTTTGATCCGAAGCAGAGTTCAATAGCGCAAGCAGCGGCATGAGGATTACTGCCGGTAAAGGCGGCATATGCCAGTAATTTTGACCATTGAAAACAACCAGATCAGGATTACTTATTTCATTGATAAAGTGTAATTTGCCATGCAAAAAAGACCAGGCTAATTCCGCATGTACATTTTGAAAAATTGCCACAGAATAGACGGAAAAAACCGAGGAAGATAGAATGATAATAAATGCCAGTAAAATCAGCAGCTCTCTTTTATTTAAAATTTTTAAAATCAGATTCATTAGCATTGTTTCGGATTATATTAATAATAGTATTTTAACTGTTTTTTATGCATTAAACAAGCAATAAAAAAGAGAAACTATGTTTTAGCTTCTCTTTAGCTTTTTTTCAAGAAATCAACATTACATCCCCAAAAGAATAAAAGCGGTATTTTTCTCTGATAGCGCGTTGGTATGCTTTTTTGATAAAATTAGTTCCGGCCAAAGCGCTGACTAAAAGTATAAGGGAGGATTTAGGGACATGGAAGTTTGTGATTAGGGCGTCAATGAATTTGAATTTGTAGCCGGGATAGATGTAGATTTGGGTATATCCGGAATTTGCCCTAAGATTGAAGGCCGAAGTCCGAAGGCCGAAGTTTGAAGTTTCGGGATGAGAACATGTTTCAAGGACGCGAACTGAAGTTGTGCCCACGGCGATGATGCGGCGGTTTTGTTTTTTGGCTTGGTTGAGTCGTTTGGCAGTTGGATTATCAAGCTCAAAATATTCAGAATGGATTTGATGTTTGGTAATGTCGTCGGATTTGATGGGTGCAAAAGTGCCAAGTCCGACATGAAGCGTTATAAATTCAATTTGCACGTCTTTTTGTTTTAGTAATTTAAATATTCTAGGAGTAAAATGAAGTCCAGCGGTTGGTGCAGCCACGGAGCCGATTTTTTTTGCAAAAAAATTTTGGTATTCAGTGGCTTTGGCCAGACGTTTGATATATGGCGGTGTAGGAGTTTGACCGAGTTTGAAGATTTGGCTCATTAGTTTTTTACCGGATAAATTAAATTTGATTTGAGCAGTATCTTTGATACGGCTAATAATTTGTCCCGAAAGAAGTTTTCCGAAGTTAAGTTTTGTGCCGGTTTGCTTTTTGACGGGCAAATTGCCGACCAAACATTCCCAGGTATCTGGTTTAATTTGCCGTAATAATAAAATTTCCACTTTGCCGCCCGTGGCTTTGCGGCCGATTAAGCGCGCAGGCAGAACTTTAGAATTATTAAATACCAAAACATCGCCCTTATTTAAGTATTTAGGCAAGTTTAAAAATTTGGTATCAGTTGTTTTTTTTGTTTCGCGATTTAAAACTAAAAGGCGGCAGGTGTCGGCAGGGGAGACTGGCTTCTGGGCGATTAATTCCGGCGGGAGGTTGAACCCGTAAGTTTTTAAGGCAATTATTTTTTTCATTATTTTAAGCATAACAACTTTTTTAATTAGAGGCGAATTTTCATGTGATTTGGCAAATAAAAAAATCCCGAGGAGATGGTCTCCTCGGGAATATAGCGTTACGAAATTTTTGACAAATTGTGGGCAGCCTTGAAGCGATCTTCCCAGGCTTTCACTTTTTTGTCGGACTGCACTTGCAGCTTTTTGAGATGTTCCAAGACTTCTGTGGCTTGGGCTAGGCTGATATCACTATCTCCCAGCATTTTACGAAGTTTGCTTAAGATTTTGCCGTTATCGACCCCAATGCCCCGGTATCTGGTGGTGAGCATTGCTTTCATTTCGGGGACGCCGGTTTTACTCTTTCTTTTTTTGCGGCCCGAGAGAAAGTCTTTCAGTCTGTCGGGATCAATCTTGCATTCTTCGGCTGCTTGGGCAATGGTGAGATTGCGGCCGGTGACAGCGTCGGCGGCGTTATTCAATCTCTGGCGGGCGATTCTTGACTGGACAGTGTCCACGTATTTTGCGCCCAATTCGGAAGGCAAAGCCAAGAGTTCGCAGATTTTTTTTCTGGGAACTTTAAGCTCAAGGAGCATTCTGATGGTATGTTCGGTATCTTCTTTTGAGGGGGGCAAAGAGCCGCCGATATTAGCCCGGTAGGCTTCGACAATAAAATCGCTGGGATTTTTGACTTCAATGATTTCAGCTTCAATCTCCAGTTTTTCAGCTTGTTCGTGCGCCTCCACCCGATGCCGACCGTCAATGATCTGAAAATCTTTGGTGATCTTGATGGGCGGTAAGGCTGCCCCGTCAATGAGGAGACAGAAAAACATGTAAACACGATCTTCATCGCGTTGGACTCGGACATAGATGTCTTTTTTTAGCTCGCTGATTTTAACTCTCACTGCTTTTCCCATAACTAGACTCCTTTCTCTTTGCTGGTTGCTCTTTGCTCGTCGGACGGTTTGAAAAACCTCGCTTTGTAGGCTCGCCAACCCGACCGTTTTTTCCTGATATCTTCCAATATAACGAGAACCCCGGGTTCGGGAAAATCTTTTTCTTGCCATACCGGGGAATCAAGCAAGAAGGTAACTGACCCCAATTCGTCAGATCTGGTAACGGCATAGGCGCCATGAGGGCCATTTGGGTAAACCTTTTCAACGATTGCCTGATACGATTCATCCTGAGCCATTGGCGTCACCATTTTGCCCTTTCAAGTTTTTTAGCCGATTTTTCAGAGCCGTGAGCTTGGTTGCCAGTTTACTGATGCTTTCAGATTGGGAGGCTGGCAAAGCAGCCAATTCCTGGTCAGTTAATCTGGTAGCTGCTTCAGATTCAAGCAGGGTATTAATACCTTGCAGTAGGGATAGAAAGCCTTGGGTGAAAGTATTGGCTGGTGAGCCTATTAATTCGGTATCTACGGATTCAGGTTCTGGCTTTGCCGGCTCAGTTTGCAAAGTGCTAGGAAGCAGTGTTGCCGCAAAAGCAGGTAACTGTTTGATGGCATTTTCTTTTGCCTGTAAAAGTTCGGTTTTTTTTCCTTTTACGAGCTGCCAAATTATTTCTTTTTTCTCGGTGGTAGTATTCATCTGTTCGTAAATAACCTTGTAAACAGTTGATGGTTCAGCATAGCCAATTATTTTGGCAGCGTCTGCACCTGTAATTAAGCCAAACGCAATCAACTCAGTAATGCCCCGAAAACTTTCAGTCATATTTTCCAGCTCAATAATGCGGAAGCCAATCAAGTCAAGCCAACACATCAGTTTGATTTTTTGATCACCAATAGGCATGCTTCCGCTGCCATGCAGCCAGCGGCTGGCAGGATCATGGGTTACACCGCAAAAATTAGCCATAGTAGCTATTACTTCCTTTTTTTGCGGTGATCTTTTGCCCAAAAGTAATAACTTTTGAGCAATGTGAGCAAGACATTCTTCAACATGGCCACGCATGATTTCCGGTTTGGTTGTTGTCTCCATTTCTTTTACACCTCCTAATTTTCAAATAACGATTTTTGTTCAGTTAACGGAATAAAGTAGCTTAGCATCACATTATAAAAGTGTCAAATTCGGTATTAAGATATAATTACTTTAAATTATGATACAATAATAATATAGTGAAGGCCGAAGTCCGAAGTCTGAAGTACGAAATTTAAAGTTCAAAGTGCATGTTTAAAGTTACAATTAATAATTTAAAGTTTTGGAAGATTTTATTTTAAAAAACATACTTCTTAATTATTAACTAATTATCTTATTCCTTTAACCAAAGTACGTCAAGAAATCGACAAATTGGACAAGCAACTTTTAAAATTGCTTAAAAAGAGAAGTAGGCTGGTAGAACGAGTCGGTATAATCAAGAAAAAACACGGGATACCGATTTTTAATAAACTGCGGGAGCTGGAAATTGATAAAAAGCTGGATAAGTTTGCCAAACAGCACGGCCTGCGTAAAACATTTTTACAAAAGATCTGGAAAACTATGATTGATGAGGCTAAGCTGATTGAGAAGAAGATAAAAAGGTAAACAAAAAAGACAAACTGCTTTCGGGATAAGCGTGGATTACGGGGTTCATGGATTCCACGCTGCGCTCTGAATGACTAAAGGCAGCTTGTCTTTTTTTATTCCGGTGTTATTTTTTCTTTTTTTTGTCAGCTTTCTTTTTGGGTTCAGCCTTTTTAACTGCTGGTGCTTTGACTTCTTTTACTTCTTTTTGTACTTTAGCCTTCTCTTCCTTTTTCGGTGCAGTCATTAATCCGGCGGTTTGTAGCGCTTTGATTATGCTCTCAAGCTTGTAGTTCATTGCGGCCAGCTGGTCGGCATTTGTCGGACCAACGCGTTTGGCTCCATTATTATCTCTTTCGGGTCTGGTAAAACAAGCGTCGCAGAAAACAGGTTTGCCTTCAGTCGGTCGGAATGGAACCTCGCATTGTTTGCCGCATTTATCGCAGATAGCGGAAAACATTTGTTTATCTCTAAAATCCGAACGTCCTGGTCTGCCAAAATCACGCCTGCCAGAATCACGATCACTTCTTCTGTTGTCATTGCCGCCTTTATTGCCAAAACAGGTACTGCAATACACCGGTTTGTCGCCACTGGGCTGAAACGGCACTTCGCAATCCTTGCCGCATTCGGCACAGACTGCCTGGTACATTGTTGGTCGGCCGCCATCTCTTCTGCCGCCGAATCTATTGCCTCGGTCAGAATCTCTCATAAATTGATTGTGTTAATTGTTAAAATTTTTAAATTAATTTGGTGGGCGACAGAGGAGTCGAACCTCTGACCTTCTCGACGTCAACGAGACGCTCTAACCAACTGAGCTAGCCGCCCTTATAAATTATTGTAATTTAAAGTATGTTATGGACAGCGAAGTTGGTTGCCGTCTAATCATTTCGCTTCTTGCTGTACTGCCTGCCCGCCGAAGCCGGAGCGTAGGCGGGAGCTAGCCGCCCTTATAAATTATTGTAATTTAAAGTATGTTATGGACAGCGAAGTTGGTTGCCGTCTAATCATTTCGCTTCTTGCTGTACTGCCTGCCCGCCGAAGCCGGA
>JAPLYC010000102.1 GCA_026395755.1 Candidatus Parcubacteria bacterium
ATAATTTCCTGCCTGCCTTTTAAAAAATAAAAACCGCGTTCAGCGGCTGTCAATTTTTTCATTATCTCACTATTTTTCAGGCATTCTTCTATTTCCAGCAAACTAAAATTACCTCCCTGCATACCTTCAGTATAAAGATACTGCCAGATTTCCTGCCCGGTCAGCGGATAATCAAACAGGTCAAAATAGATGATGGTATTGAGGATAAAGAGTTCGAGATAATTTATGTTGAACATATATTCTACGTAATTTAGTAAAAGGGTAACAAGGCGCGTATCGTTAGGCGTCTGTCGGTTACGTGCCGCTTACCTTAACCATATAACGATACGGGCATCGTAACCTTTAACCGCCTTACCCCCTACATTTCCTCAGTAACCACCGGCTCCGTACTTTCCAGATTATTTACCTTGGCGATTTTACTCTTAACTTCGGAGCTGACTTTAACCGCCGCATCTTCCACCACCATTTTATCTTCGTCAAAATTAATAATTTGGGATTTACTAATTATCAGGCTGTCTTCAAATAAACCCGGGATTAAATTTTTGGCCCGAACATAATATTTTTCAATTACTCCGGTATCGGTTTCCAGGCCAAAATCACTAACATATCCCAAAAACTGACCGCTTTGAGTTTCCACTCTTACTTTCTTCAATTGTTTCTGGTTAATAAGCATATCCTAAATAAACTTATTGATTTATTTTTAAAAACCCTTCTTTCTCTCCCTCACCTTCTATACCATTCTTACTCCTCTTTTTGAACATCCAAACCTGCTGCAAAGCCATTAATAGAGTGGTCAAAAACCAATACAATGTTAATCCTGATGGCAGGCTAACGCCGATAATCACTGTAAAAATTGGCATAAAATAAACTATCTGCTTATTCATAATCGCCGTCATTTTTTCATCGCCAGACCCTTCAATTTCCTTACCCTTGATTAAAGGCGGATTTTTGGTCATCATCATTTTGCTTTGCCAAAACTGAGCCGCGCCGGCTAAAAGTGCCAGGACTATATTAGGCTGTAATAAGTTAAAAAATCCCAATGAAATGGTATTGATTGTCCCTGGATTATGGACGAAGGGATAAAGCATTTCCATGCTCTGGGATTTCAAGCCGTGAATAAAAACCTGATACAAGGCGATTAAAAAAGGCAATTGGATCAAAAGCGGCAAACAGGAAGAAAAAGGATTAACATTTTCATTTTTATACAAAATCATCAGCTCTTTAGCCAACTTTTCCTGATCTTCCTTGTATTGTTTGCGCAAAGCATCAACCTTGGGCTGGACTTCCTGCAAAGCCCGCTGCGACTTGATTGACTGGTAATACAGCGGAAATAAAATTACCCTGATGACTAAAGTCAGAAAGATAATTGCCAAACCAATATCATGCCCGGGAATGGTATTGTAAAGCCAGACCAAAGCATTAAATAAAGGCTGATAGAATATTGTGTTGTAACCTAATACAATATATGACATCTGATTAAATTTATAATTTAAACTTTATACTTCTTCTTTTTCAGTCTCCGGAGCCTTTTTGTCCGCAGTAGCTTCAGCAGGGGCAGAAGTGTCGTCTGGAACTGAAGAGACTTTTTTAGGCTTTTTCTCTTTTTTAACCTTTTCTTTCTTTACCTTTTTGGCTTTCTTTTCTTTTTTTACTTCTTCCGCTGATGCCTCTTTCACTTCTACCTTGGCCGGTATTTCCTCAGCTACAGCCGCAATGACTTCTTCCTTATTACCGCTCGGAGTTTCCTTTAAAATATTTATTCTCCAGCCGGTTAATTTGGCGGCTAAACGCACATTCTGGCCTTCTTTGCCAATTGCCAAGGAAAGCTGATCTTCAGCCACGGTCACTGACGCCATTTTACCTGCTTCATTGACCTCAATGCCCAAAACCTTAGCCGGAGACAAAGCATTGCCGATAAATCTGCGGGGGTCTTCATTCCATTCAATAATATCGATTTTTTCTCCGCCAATTTCATTGATAATTGTTTGAATTCTGGCACCTCTCTGTCCCACGCACGAGCCGATCGGATCAATATTCTCCGCGTTGCTTTTTACCGCCACTTTAGAACGGGCGCCGGCTTCGCGGGCAATGGCCATAATATCAATGGATTTATTATTAATTTCCGGAATTTCATTTTCAAATAATCTTTTGATTAATTCAGGGCTGGTGCGGGAAACAATAATTTCCGCGCCTTTGATCGTCATTTCCACGCGAGCGACATAAAATTTCAGACGATCACCGGGATTATAACGTTCAGACCTAATTTGTTCTTCCATGGGCATTAAAGCGGTTACTTTGCCAAAATCAACCAAGATTCCACGCATCTCTTTGCGCTGAACAGAGCCGGTTAATAATTGATGCTCTTTGGTTTTAAATTCATTAAAGACATTTTCTCTTTCCGCTTCTCTGATTTTCTGGATAATAACCTGTTTGGCAGTCTGGGCAGCCATGCGGCCGAAATCATCAGGAATTTCCAAAGGAATTATTAATTCATCTCCGACCTTAATGGATTTTTTAATCATTTTAGCATCGTCTAAAAGCATTTCTATTTTGGGATTGAATTTAATGGCTTCCTGAGGCAGTTCGGCGTCATCCACATCCTCTACCGCCAAAACTTTTTTAGTTTCTTTTTCGTCTGCTCCCATTTCGCCATCCTCGGTTAAAGCAGGTTCTCCCGGCACTTTGACAAATTTCTTATCACGGCCTAAAACATCGATTTCCGCGATTATTTCCGCTGGAAAATCAACCACGATCTTTTTATCATAAACTTTCATTTTGCCGCTTTCCAAGTCAAATTCAAAAATAATATTCTGGTTTTTGGTGCCAAAATCCTTGCGATAGGCTGCTGCCAGGGCTGAATTAATTGTTTCCATGATTGAAGCTTCGGATAAGCCTTTTTCAGCCGCAATCTGCTTGATTGCCTGCTGGATTGTTTTCAAATCTAAATTCATATAGGTTACTAATCTACTAATCTGCTACTAATCTACTAATTCGACGAAAAAACGCCTATGTGTAGATGCGTAACGGATTGGTATTTTTGTTAATTTTTAAAATAAAAACCAGTTTAAAATACATTAAACTAGTCTACAATCATTATATAATATATTACAGACCTTGTCAAATCGCCTTTTTCTTTGAAATACTTATCTTTTGTTATTCGGTTTTCGGTAGCGGTTAACGTTACGGTTATCGTTATCCGAAAATCGAAACGAATGTCAACACCGTATAACGGTTGACGATACGATTATTATTGACAAATATCATCATATTTGCTATATTTAAATATCAATTATGTTCTTACTAACCCTTACCGCAGACTAGTCACAAAGGAGAAAAGTCATGAAAAAAATCTGGCTATTTATCAGAGAGCTGGATCCCATCAAACTGGCGCTGGATATTTTCACCGTCGTCATCCTGACTTCATTCATCATTGAGTTTTTCCTGCGCCAGGTTCTGCCGGCCATACCCTGGCTGGCTGAATTTTACCGCTTTTCTCTGCCGCTTCTAGCCGGCTATCATGAATTAAACCGCTGGCTGCCGGCAACGACTGCCGAGCAAAAAGCCCTGCCCTGGACCAAAAGAAAAAAACTAATCCAGGGCGAGTACTATATTTTGGCCTGGATTACTATACCGGTCATTTTGATCTTCTGTGCCATTATCTGGCCCAATCACTTTACTACCAAGCCGGAATTACTACTTAATCTGGCTGAATGGGTCATTGGCATCTTTTTAGCCTCCAGCGGCAGTAAGAAATTTCAACAAAAGCGCGAACAAACAGCTGCTAACACCGAGGTGAAACCCGAAGCTAAACCAACGGCATAAAAAACAAACCCCGCTCAGATCCATGAGCGGGGTTATTTTAATCCATTATATTTTTATGATGCCTGATTACCGCCTTTTTCCCATACCGGTCGATCATAACGGCCAAAATGTCAAAACGAAAATTATCATGATTAACTTTTTCCTTTTCCAAATACTGCAGCGCTGTCTGATACATTTTTTCTTTTTTCCGATCAGTAACGGCTTCCTCGGGCAAACCAAACTTTTCCGATAAACGAGTTTTGACTTCAACAAAAATCAGCTGGCCGTCTTTGATCGCGATCAGATCGATTTCGCCCAGTCTGGTGTAATAATTTTGCGCCACAATCTGATAATTTCTTTGTTTTAAAAAATCAGCAGCTAGTTGCTGACCAAAGCTGCCGATTTTTATATTGTGATCCATTTAGTTTTTGACTAAGTACTTTTTTAATTGGCGCTTCTGATCCAATTGTTTTTGCTGCCTGGGCAGTTCCTTCAGATAAAATCTAAGCAAATAGGAAAACCAAATAACGCCCATAAGGATCCAGATCATTATCCAAAAACGGCCGCCTAAAACCGGGATCGCCTCATACCTAAAAAAGAAAATAAAGGTAAAGGATACCGCCATGGTCAGAAAAAAGCTGCCTGTTTTGTGTAAAAAATTGGCCTTGATAAAACTGCGTTTGGCAATCAGCTTTTTTTCGCTAAAATAGCCGGCGCCATAAAACGCATAGCAAATCAATAAAACCACCAGAAATATTTTTTCAAAGCGGTCCGAGAGTTCGCCGGGATTAACGGTCAGCCAAAAAGGCACGGTTAAAATTTTCCCCCAATCAATTCCTAGAAATACCATAATAACAAGAATTAAGTATTAATAATAATTTTTTAAATACGTTGAAAAAGCAGTCCCCAAAAATACTCGCCAAACTCTGTCTCTTCAATCAGGCTAAGATTAACATTGCTGGCATAAGCTTTCATTTGTTCCTTATCAACCCTCATTTCAGGTGGAGGGCCAAAGGGCGCTCCGATTTTCCTCCAGTCAATTACTATCAGTTTCCCGCCTTTTTTCAAAAGTCTGGCCGCTTCAGCCAAAATTTCGCCACGATTCTTATTCTGAAATAAGACATTGATTAAAAAAGCCACATCCAGACTTCCGGCCGGAATATTAGTCGAGCCTACTTTTTCCAAATTTGACCACACACATTCCAAGTTGGTTAAACCTTCCAATCTGGCCTTATTTTTCACAACATCCAAAGCTGCTTTTTGAATATCCACCGCATACGCCATACCTTCCTTACCTACAATTTTAGCGGCCGGCAAAATAAAAAAGCCCAGATTGCCGCAGCCCAGGCAGGCCACTTTCATACCGACAATCAAACCGGTTTTATCAAAAATCTCCTGCTCATTTAAAAATTGTAATCCTCCGGATATTGGCATATATTCAAAATTAAGGAATAAATATTATCCCGCAAAGCGGGAATCCGCCTCTGGCGGAAATATAAAAAATAAAAGATTTTTGATTATTTTGGCAGAAGCGGACCCAAGGCCCAGAATACGATACCGCCAAAAAGGTCGAACATCATGGTTAATCCGATAAAAACCATTATCAAGCCTAAAAGTTTATAAAAAAACCTGGTGCCGCCCGAAGTTGACAGATGCTCTTCGGCCCAGGAATTGCGCCCGAAATTCTGAACAAACCATTCAGTCTTTAAGATTAACCATGGCCCGATAGCGAATAAAATAAAACCAAAAATTTTGACAAACATATGTAGTTCGTTTAGCGTTAGACGGTATCGACATGCGTTTCGTTTATCGTATAACGTAAGACGTAACCGTTAACCGAAACCTAATAACGATAACCGATCTTGTTATAGATTAATAATACCAAAATCTCCTGTATTTGACAACAAAACTTGCCTCAAATTCCTAAAAATGCTAAAATTATGTCAAAGTAACTTAAATCTAATATCTAAAACCTAGAACCTAAAACCTAAAACCTAGAACCTAAAACCTAGAACCTAAAATCTAAAATCTAAAACCTAAACTTATGAAACCAGTAGTCAACCAAGAAATTTGCATCGGCTGCGGCGCCTGTGAAGGCGTTTGCCCTGAAGTTTTTAAACTTGATGACGGCAAAAGCGAAGTGATCAAGCTTGACGATTATATTCCGTTCAAGAGCAAAATCGACCAGGCAGTCGACGCTTGCCCGGTACAGGCGATCAGTATAGAAGAATAATTTATTGAAAAATATAAAAGGGACGACAGTTGTCGTCCCTTTTTGTTTTTTATGATTCCAGTCCGATATCATTACGCCAAACTAAAGCACCGTCATGTTTTACTTGTCCCACTCTGTCATAAGCAGCTTTTCTGGCGGCTGAAAGTGTAGGTCCTGTACCAACAACCATCAGCACACGACCCCCGGAAATTCTCAGCTTGCCATCAGTAAAGGTTAATCCCGAAGGAAAACACATCGGAAAAAACTGCTGGCTGCTATAACCGGGAAATGAAATTTCCTTGCCGAGCTGAGCCGAATAATCTCCGGGATAGCCTTTGCTGGCCATCACCACCCCGACAAGAAATTGATTTTGCGGCATAATTACACGGCTGGCGATTTGAGTATCACCTTCCACTATGCCCAAGAGCAGTTCGTGTAAAGGCACCCCTAGCAAAAACTCCAGCTGACCCTGGGTCTCAGGATCACCGCCGCGGGCATTGACTTCCACGCAATAATCCACGCCCATCATGCGGTTCAATCCCTCGTAAAGTATCCCGCACAATTCAGTGCCGTAGACCATTTGCATGTGACAGCGAAGGACATTGACATGGCAGTTTCTGTTACTCATATCTGACATGGAAAATCCCGGTGCCGGCGTAACAATACCCATACCGCCGGTATTTTTACCGTCCAACAACTTATGATCCTTGGTCGGCATCAGAGGCACAGCAATTTGATTTGGTCCCAGCAGATGCATGGCTGACCATTCGTTGAGCATGGGATAACGATATTCCAAAAGAACTTTTTCCGCTTGAAATCCCAACGGTTTTTGCGGGTCAAACATCAATCTTACCTGGCGTTCGATTTCGCCCCAGTAATCAGGATGGTCCAGTGGTACAATGACCACTCCCTTGCCCAATGCCAGCCCGTCGCATTTGATAACCACGGGCAGGCCCTGCATAGCCAAACGGATAATTTCACCTTTGGCTTGCCTGGCGGTTGCAATCAAGGTCGCCGGCGCAGATGGTAAACCGCAATGTTTATAAACGTCCTTGCAGAACCACTTGCTGCTTTCCAGCCGCCCAGCGCTTTTGGTAAAACCAAAAACCTTTAATCCCAAAGCCAAAAGTTCATCTGTCAATCCCAGGGCAATCGGATCATCCGGCCCGATAATTATCAAATCCGGCATAATTTCTTGAGCCAGCTGACAAATCGCCCTGATGTTGGTTGCCTTAACTTCAGGATAAAGCTTCACCCGGCCGAGCACTTCCTCATTGAGGAAATAAAGCATGCCGCTCAAACCAGGCGCAACATGGACATAAACATCATCAGACCATAACAACTTTCGCAGGAAAGCAAACTCCCTGCCGCCTGAACCGATCACTAAAACCTTAAATTTTTTCGCCATGATATCCTCCTCGTTTATCTATCACAAATAAAAAGAACCAAGAATGATTACTGTTTATCTATGGACATCTTTCCAAATATACTCTTATTTGTCAATTAAATTATCTTGCGAAAATTATTCAAACATATTATTATTAATTATATTGGTATACGCTTATACTTGATAATTTTATGTCTAAAGCCCAAAATAAAATAAAAAATGAATGGTCCCCTGACTTTGCTTACATAATAGGCTTAATAACCACAGATGGCAGTTTATCGAAAGATGGACGGCATATTATTTTTACTTCAAAAGACAAAGAGCTGGTAACTACATTCAAACGCATTTTAAACCTATCGAATACCATAGGGCTAAAATCAAGCGGGGCTAATAAAACAAAAATTTATAATTACATCCAATTTGGTGATATAAATTTTTATGAATTTCTTCGGCAAATCGGCTTAATGCCCAATAAAACATTAAACCTCAAAAGCCTAAAAATTCCCCAAGTATATTTCTTTGATTTTTTACGCGGCCATTTTGACGGAGACGGTTCATTTTATTCATACTGGGATAAACGCTGGAAATCAAGTTTTATGTTTTATACTACTTTCGCTTCCGCCAGCAAGCAACATATTTTATGGTTAAGAAATTATATTAAAAAGCTTCTTAAACTTAAAGGGCATATTACTCATGCCCAAGGAAGTACGGTATATCAATTAAAATATGCAAAAAAAGAATCCCGAATTTTACTCAATAAAATGTATTATTCGGATAAATTACCGTGTTTACTGAGAAAACGCTTGAAAATTTTTTCCTTATTTGATAAGATTAATAAAAATCTGCCGCGCGGGTGTTGGAACCGGTAGACAAGCAGGCTTGAGGTGCCTGTGCCGCAAGGCGTGGAGGTTCGAGTCCTCTCCCGCGCACCCAGCGCATCCAAAAGTTATCGTTATAGTTATTTGTTATCGTTATATAAGGGCGCTTAGCTTCCACCTTCGCACTCCGTGCTACGGTGGACAAGCCCACTCAGGTATATTCTATTTATGGACGGCAACCAGCTTCGCTAAGCTTTTCCCATAGTTATTGTTATCGTTATTTGTTATCGTTATATAAGGGCGCTTAGCTCAGTTGGTTAGAGCGACTCGTTTACACCGAGTAGGTCGAGGGTTCGACTCCTTCAGCGCCCAAATAAAAAAATGATCCCACCGGGTCATTTTTTATTTCTAAAATTTCAGGCAACCTTATATAACTTATTCTTTACTCACCTTAAATTCAATTATAAACGAACTGCCTTTGCCGGCCCCTTCGCTTTCAGCCCAAATCTTGGCGTGATGCTTTTGCAGGATTTTCTTGGCAATATATAAACCCAGACCCGTGCCCTCGGTGTGCACTAATTGCACGCCCTTGGCGCGGGAAAATTTTTGAAATAATTGCGGCATTTCATCAGGCGCAATGCCGCGGCCGGAATCAGAGACGCCAAAACGCACATTACCGTCCATCTTTTCCAATTTGACTGTCACAAAACCTTTTTCCGTATATTTAATGGAATTATCCATTAAATTCATAAAGACTTCCCTGACCTTATTGCGGTCAACTTTAAGTTCCGGTATTTTTTTCAATGGCTTTACAAAAGTAAAATTCAAACCCTTATTTTTGGCATGCTGTTCTAATTCCTCAAAAACTTCAGTGGCCAAAGCCGTAATATCTACCATTTCAAAATCATATTTCATTCTGCCTGATTCCAGGCGGGAAACATTAAGTAAATCCTCAACCAGCCCGATAATACGCAAAGTGCTTTTAAAAACGCGATCCAAAGGATTAGCCAGCTTTTCCGGCACTTCGCCAAAGTCCTTTTGCTGAATCATGGACAAATAGCCCTTGATTACGGTCAATGGGGTGCGCAATTGATGAGAAGCAATGGAAATAAATTCCGACTTGGCCTCATCAAGCTTTTTCAGCTGAATATTGGCGGATTTTAATTCCTTAGTGGCCTTAGCCACCTCAATTTTTAAATGTTCGGTAAAATGCTTTTGTTCTTCAAAAAGCTGGGCGTTTTCCATGGCCACGGCAGACTGGGCGGCAATAATCTCCAAAACCCTGAGATCTTCACCGGAATAAACATCACCTGACTTTTTATCGCCCAAAAAGATAATGCCGATCAACTCATTTTTAGAATACATGGGCACAATCAGGTTAATCTCATATTTGTCCATTTCAGCCAAAAGCATCTCCAAAACTTTATTTTTCAGCTGTTCATTGTTCTTCCTGACTTCTTCGCGTACGATTATATCTTTTTCAATTTTTTGATTATGCAAATAGCCGAAAACTTTAGTAAATAATTCCGGCTCAATTTTATTGAGTGTATTTTTAGTTTCCATTCCGGCCATGGACACTTCCTTATACTGATTATCTTTTTTATCCAATAAAAATAAGGAGACTTTAGTACATTTATATACGTCCAAAGATTTCTGGGTAATAAACTGGGTTAAAGTATCCAAATCCAAAGTGGATGACAGACGGTCGGAAAATTCCGCCAAAACTTCCTGCGGCTTATATTCAGCCTTAAATAAAAAGCTGTCAGTAGCTTCAGACAACCACTTTTTCAACGGTTCAAACCCCAAGGCTACAAGAATGGCCATTACTATACCATTCAAGATGAGAGATGAAACCCCGAAGATATCAGTAAAGACCAAACTTAGTATGAACGCCAGAATTGCATAAATTGCGGTGATAAAAAGGACTATTGTAGTAAATACAGCTGAACGTTTAATAATAACACGTATGTCCATCAAACGATAACGCAAAATTGAATATGATGTAAAACCGATAAAAAACAAAGTGAACAATGGACCATACACAGAGGAATTACCTATACTAAATAAAGGAAGAATTAGATTCGTTACGACACCAATTAAAATAGAAATAATTGTACCTGTCCATAGATACAACGTTTGAAGTCTTTCTAACCCAATAGCCCATTTCAACTTTCGATACAATATATAGAAACCGGTAACCATATATAGTCCGAATTCTAAGGAAAGGAAATAATACAGATATCCTGGCTCAAAATCTGTCCAATTTTGTTTAAATGTAATCGAAACTACATTATATTTTGTAAATGCTAACAGAGCGATCAGAACTGCGGGTAAATATATTAACAATATTACTCGAGGGGAAAAAGTTTTTCTTATTTTCGGGAAATAATTAGCAAAGACAAAAAAAGTAGGTCCCATGAATGCAGGCGGAATAATTGCTAATTGGGTAAAAAATAAAGCTAACTCATATATCCTTATATAATCTGATAAAAAAACAAAAATCGTCCAAGTTAGAACTAGAAAAGTAAAACCAAAAAAATACCTATTTATCTTTGATTTAGGGTTATTCTTCAAAACAAAAACTCCCAAAACTATCAATGCAGTAATCGTAAACAAATATAAAATTAAATGCATATTAAATATATTATAGCACAAAATAAAGCATAGTTACATAATAAACAAAACCTAATGACTTTGTAGACAATTACAAGAAAAGACCCGCTAATCATAGCGGGTCTTAAAAACAATTTTAACTCGGTAGGCCATTGTGGGAGTAATAGAGGGATGTATAGCACTGCTTATCTAGAGGTATTTCAACCACATTCCAACCAAGCGAAGCCCCCACCTTCTGAATCAATCCCGTCAGCCAGGGATTCTTGTTAAATGAATAGTCATAGGATACCATGGACTTGGTATCGAAGATGAACTGGCAAACCGACCGCAGAAGTTCCACACCAAAGCCCTTTTGCTGAGCCTCGGGTAGTACGCAGATTGCGGTCACGTACCAGAACCGGCCTTCTTCGACATACTTGGGGAACTTCCGACGCAGAAACCTGTCGTTGCAGTAGGCGATCCTGGCCTTCATCAGGTTATTGGTCAGGATGCAGATGCCGACGACATGATCTTCGACCTTGAGTACGAACTTCTGGTAGTCGGGATCGCTCAGCGCCTGGGTCATGGTCTTTTCATCGTAGCAAATCTGATCCTGGGCGCACATTTTATCGGTATCGGCAAAAGACCCTTTGTAGGCCTCCCAGATCTCGTGAGCCAGAGCCGGATCGTTGATTTCAGTCACATGAAGGACTGTTTCCTTGGTAGCCATTTGAACCCTCCTTTTGTTGGGAAAATTGAATTATTTTGAATGAAAGAACTATTAACTTATTTAAACAATCTTAGCAGAAAAATTTAGGCTTGTCAAGGGTACTACCAAAAAGAGCCCCGCCTCGCGGAGCTCTTTTCTTATTTACCGGTTTTGTAAATTATATGAAATACTTATATACTTTAGATATAATCAATAAATGATAAATTATATGGAAATTAGCTTCCAATCAGATAATCGTATATTTACACTATTTTGCCTACTAAACAAAATCGGATATGATGCTGAAAATAATCTAAAAATGCATGCTTTACGGCAAAAAGTGAGACGAGGATTGTCCAAATCAGAAACCGATCTGAATAAATTTAAGGTTTTAGCAGGTAAATACCATCAATCACAAATCCTAGAAGCTTTTTTGCATTTTTCAAGATTCCCAAACTTTGTCCAAAAAGAAAAGAAATGGCAGACAACTCTGCCCAAATCAATTTTTATTAAAACAACACCTGAAATAAAAAAATTCTTTAGGACAAATAATATTTTAAAATTATACCAAAATAATAAATCCTCTTATAATAATATCATCCTGCTAAGCCAATCTATTAAAAATGACCTCCGAGCTGTAATGACTCTCCTGAAAATTAAAACGCCGATAAAACAAATAATATTAATGCCTAATTTCCTTGATGCCTATTGGCGCGGCTATGGACCGATTATCAATAAAACGCAATATATTATTTTCGGGCATTGCAAAACAAAAAATAAATTTGAATTTTTAATCAGACATGAATTTTTACACAACCTAGTTAATCCCCTATTTGATCCGCGAATTAAAAAAATAGCAAGGATAGTACAACCACAGATTAAACTTACAGATAAATTTAAAAAACAAAGTTACCAGCAAACTACAACAGCTACTAATGAATACATAGTCAGAGCTTTAAACATAATTTACCAGGAGAAACAATTTCATAAGGATATAAACGAATTAATTGACAATGAAAAACAGAAAGGATTTATCCTGATTGAAACAACAATCATAGCAATTAAAAACGCCCTACCATATTTGAAATAGTAGGGCGTGTAAGACCTGCGAATTAGCCATAACCTTCGCAGGCGCAGTAGGGAGCGCACATGCATTCCTCGCACTCTCCCTCGACCAGCTGGGGCTCGAAATAAGCCACAGCCACGATTCCCGGATCTTTTTTCTCCGGCATGGACGATTACCTCCTTTCCCCCAAAAGGGCTTTTAAAGTCTCCATGGCAATACCACGGATTATCTGACATCTTTCACTCATAAAAAGTGAACTTTTATTCTCCCCCTGAGGAGTTATTTTTTTTGCCAGACAATCGCCTGCGCAATGATACTGGCAAAAACAGTCTTGGCAATCTTGTTGAATCCTTTTACCCAGAGCCTTAAGCTGCCTTATTTTGTTTTGGTCTAGGGTAAAGCTATCATCGTTTTGCTTCCCGTATATAAACAAATCAGCCAAAGGATTCTGCGAATCAGAAATTTCAGTGCATGATGTAATGTATCCGGTAGGCAAGACAATGAAGTTTGGGTAGGTGACCCCACAAAATGCCCGTCTCAGCTTAGTAAGGTTGAAACCCGAGAATGAAATTTCCGTGTTGAAGTTTTGGGCAACTTTTTTCGCCTTTATAAACTGTTCGATAAAAACATCTGGTAAGGGCGGGATGGCACTTGTACTTACACAACGACCGCAATAATAGAGGGGTTCCAAATCAATGATGCTATTCCCAAAATTCTCACAGAAAAACTCCACAAGTTGCGGCAGTTGCATTACATTATGTTCGGTTACAGTCACCCTGATTATGAACCGGATTCCTCTTTCAGTCAAAAACTTGGCCGTTGAATAAACCTTATCGAAAGAAGATCCGCCATTTTTTAATGGTCTTTGCAAATCTTGAATTTCTTTGAAGCCGTCAAAGGATAAGCAAAATCCATTAATTTGCTTAGCCAGCCAGGCCAGTTTATCAGGGGCTAAAGTCCCATTGCTTGTAATTTTAACCAATGGTTTAATACCTAGGTTATTTACTTTTTCACGAAAATAGATTATAGCCTGCTGCAATACTGGCCAATTGAAAGTTGGCTCACCACCTCCATGAAATTCAAGGACAATTGCCTTTTTTTGCTGTTTCAAGGCGTTATCAACGGCAAAATCAATTGCATTTTTGGCTACCAGCCAGGGCATTTTGTCATTTCTCTTACCGCCCTCTGAATAGCAGTAAATGCACTTCAAATTGCAATCAAAGGTCGTAAAAAGAGAGACTGAAGTTGGAGCGAATGGCTCATCGATTGGCAGAAAAGTGGCGCCAAATTTATCTATTGCAATTTCCTTCTGAGGCAATACCACTTCTGGAAAAATTTCCAAAAATTTTTGCCAATCAATCTTGTCGGCTTCAAGCAATTTTTGCAAACTGTCAAGCCTTTGTGACTCCTTTACCCTTAAAACTATACCTTTCAAGGGCGCAAAGATAATGATTCCATCAATATCTCTTACAATAAAAACTTCTTTGTTTGGCATATTATCCTCCTGTTTTCAAGGTTCTAAGCTTGATATATTAAAATATCATTATTATATTATAATGTCAAATCCCAATATGCAAGGTTTTTAACATGATTTTATTGTTAATTATTCTTAACAGATTTTAATATTCCCTAAATATAATGATGAAATTATCATTAAATAAGCTGGAAATTTTTGTTAAAAGATGATAACAAACTTATCCACATAGTGACTAAATTCTAATAAAAACACCCCAAAATTAATCAGGGTGTCATTTATTCTTATTTAGATAAAAAATATTTTTGGAGGGTCAAAACCATTAAATCTGGTGGCTTCACACACAGTATAGGCGCCTGTATTAAGGATATAAATCACGTCTCCGACTTCAAGATCTTTAGGTAAATGATAATTTGTTACAATTGTATCCCAGCTGTCGCAAGTCGGACCGCCAATGGAATAAGGAATCAGATCATCTCTGTGGGTTAACCCGCTAATTTCTCTGTCGCTGACAAATTCATATTCAATGCCCGCAACAGCCTCTAATAAACCGTTATATACACCGATATCAAGTATCAACCAATTTTCCGCACCACGAGTAGCTTTACCAATCACTGAAGCTATCATTAAAGCGGCTTGGCCGACTAATCCCCTGCCCGGTTCAATATAAAACTTCAAATCCTCACTGGCAAAAATTTCCTTTATGGTTTTATTGATATTTTCCCGAATATGCTCCATTTCAGGAATATTTTTAATAAGTTTTGAAGGAAAACCGCCGCCCATATTTATTACCTCTATTTTGATGCCATTTCTTTTTGCCTGAAAATATACTTCGGCAATAGTCATCAAAGCATTTGACCACGCTAAAGGATTTAAACACTGTGAACCGACATGAAAAGTCAGCCCATGAGGATTTAAACCATGAGCCTTAGCATATTTCAAAAGATCCAAGGCTTGGGACATTGCTGAACCGAATTTTTTGGACAATGGCCAGTCACTACCGGTATTATCAACTGAAACGCGTAAAGACACATTTGAACCCGGCGCATATTTTGCCAGTTTTTGTACTTCGGTTTCTGAGTCATAGGCGAAATAATTGATGCCGTATTTGTGAGCTTCTTCAATCATTTTGGGAACTTTAAGAGTATTGCCGATTATAATTCTATTGGCGGGAATTCCCAAATTAATCAACTCCATCATTTCCGGATGAGATGAAACTTCAAAGCCAGAACCTAATTTTTCCAAAAGCCTGATCACCTCAATGTGAGGGTTGGTTTTCACGGAATAATAAAGCTCTAACCCGTCAACCAAATTCTTCAAAGCATGATACTTGGCAGTAATAATTGAAGAATCAATAACCATTGAAGGCTTATGAATTTCATTGATATTAAATTTTTGCTTAACCTTGTCTACAGTCAACATATTTTTAAGTAATTTTAGAGATAATATAACTTAGCATACCAGGAAACTTTTGTCAACCCCCTCCACAGCTCAAAATTTTTGCTAACCTCAGAATTAAACCATTAAAATTAGCCTCTATTCTTTATACCACATTTTTGGCCTGTCTACAAGGGTCGGGAAAAGAACGGCCGCGGCGGTGCAACAAACGCTTAAACTTTAAAGCCGTGAGTACTATCTCAATCAGCCACAAATGGATTATTTCGTGAAAAAAAACTTCTTCTACAACAAACTTCTTCAAGTTGACATATATTAAAATATAATGTATTATAAAATATTCATGGGATATTCCTATGAGCCCGGCTCTTTTCCAAAAAATCATGTCCCAATCTAACATGAAAGGAGAAAAAACATGAAGATAGGCGTTAAAGCTGGCCCAAACACTGATCCTGATTATATTAATCAAATCAGGAATCATGCTGACTATTTAGAAATTTACGCAGAGATCAACGTGGATTGGGATTATAAAGGTTTATCAAAACCCGGCCTCCCAGTATTGGCGGTGCACGTTGCTCATTTTGACAGTGGAGTGAATTTCGCAAATAAATCGAGGGGTGATCTCAATAGAAAAGCGTTTGACAAGGCCATTGAAATTGCAAATTTTTTCAGTTCTGATAAGGTCGTGTTCCACCCTGAGTTGATCGAGGATTCCTCAGATTCTCTTCTAAATCTGATTGAATTCTTGAAGCTGCATTATGATCCGAGATTATTGGTGGAGAATATGCCATTTTCTACCGATAATCAGACGCATTTGTGCGGATGTTTTGAAGAAATCGAGACATTACTTTTAGAAGCCAAGGTGGGATTTTGTCTTGACTTTACTCATGCCTGTGAATATGCCAAGAGAATGGGCATTGACGTGAATGAGATGCTGATGAAACTACTTTCATTACATCCGGCTCATTTTCATTTAGCAGATACTAAACTTGACGTAGTTTTCGATCCGCATTACAACGAAGTTCATTTGAACCTTTGGGATGGAGATCTCGATATAGACGCCATCAGCTCTTTCCTGCCGGAAAGCTCCGAGGTTACGATCGAAACTCCACAAATCGTAGATAAACAAGTCCGCGAGATAACCTACCTGAAGTATGGTCGTAAATAAACTGCGACCCAAAAGGCTTAACGCTCCAATACGTTAAGCCTTTTAAATTTATATTATTTTAAAACTATACAGTTAAAGATCATATTCACCTTAAATTTAAAATAAAAAATGGCATTTAAATGTGATCACTTGTCTTAAGGCCTAGTATTAATCTCACAAGAAATCCGGAATAAAAATAGCCATAAATTATTGCCCAAAAACTTGACTCAAGAGTAAAAAAATGTTAAAAATATTAATATGAACCAATTCAAAAATAAAGTTGTATTAATAACTGGCGCTAGCAGAGGAATAGGTAAATCTATCGCAATCAATTTCGCCAAAGAGGGTGCCATTATTGCGGTTAATTATAATTCCTCAAGAAACGAAGTTCTTAAAGTTATCAAAGAAATAAAAATAGATGGCGGTGATGGCATTATTGTTAGATGTGATGTATCTAAAGAGGGAGAAGTTAAAGATATGGTCAGAAAAACCGTAAAAAAATTCGGGAGAATCGACATTTTGGTAAATAACGCAGGAATTGTTCTTGATACCCCACTTCTAAAAAGAAAAACTGAACAATGGAAGAGAACCATTGATGTTAATTTACTCGGGACTTTCTTGTGTTGCAAGCATGCTTCCGTACAAATGATTTCCCAAAAATCAGGGAAAATTATCAATATATCGTCAACTAGCGCGATAAATAACTTTTGTCCGGATATAATTGACTATGATGCGTCGAAAGCGGGAGTCATTGCGTTAACAAAAGATTTCGCGAAAGAATTCGCACCGTATATCCAGGTAAATACGATCGCTCCGGGATGGGTGGCGACTGACATTAACAAAAATCTATCCCGAAGTTTTATAAAGAAAGAAGTTGAAAAAATTTACTTAAAAAGGTTTGCCAAGCCAGATGAAATAGCCAAAGTTGTTTTGTTTTTAGCAAGTGATAACGCTAGCTATATAACAGGGAGTACTGTAGTTGTTGATGGCGGTCACGACTAGGCAAACGTAGAGATCTATTTTTTATATTAAATTTACATAGTATGCCTCATGATTTCCCCAAAGAAATAATTAATGAAATTGAGCGTCTACTTAATATTAAAGTTATAAAAATAGACACCCCACCTCAGGGGATGGACTGTGTAGTCGTTTTTATTAAAGACGATAAAAATACTGAATATGCCGTAAAGTATGGCAAAAATGCGGCAAACGATGCTTTGGTGTATAAGCTATTGAGGGATCATCAAATCAATATACCAGTTCCTAAAATATATGGCGTTTTCGAATTTGACGGAAACACCGTGTTAATTCTGGAACGAATCAAATACCCCCTATTGGAAACCATACCAGTTGATAAAATGTATAAATATATCCCATCAATGGTGACAAATTTGAGAAAAATTCATCTAGCCAAGTCTGACGAAGTGGGGTCTCTAATCGAAGCTAAAAAAATGAAGGATTGGAAAACATTAATACTTTCAAAATTTAACGGCGAAAATAAAGATTTAGACTGGCAAAAAATCGCAGCGAGACCGTCCCTAGATAAAAAGCTAGTCCTACAATCAGTAGCAAATGTTATCAGCAATATTAATAAAACAGAATTCATTAATCATTCATATTCCTTATTGCATACTGATTTTAATCAAAGAAATTTATTCGTAAACCCTAATACAGATGCTATAACTGGGATCATTGACTGGGGGGAGGCTATATTTGGTGATCCTATTTTTGATTTTGCTCGTGTTCGGATGTACATATGGCATTTTAATCTGCAAAATGATATTTTAAATAAATATTATAATATTTTATCATTTGCTCCTTTCGAAAAAAAACTTGAGAAGCTTTATTGGGTTACAATAGTAATCGAGTACCTGGCTTATTATTCCGAAGAGATGACTGAGTTTAATATAGGCAGGATAAAACTACATCAAGATTTCTTGAGAGCATTCGTCTGGGAAGATTAACTATGTGAATTTTTCCTCCCATAATATATGAAGCAAGTATTTGAGTAAAAAAAGGTATTTTGTTTAATTGATTCAAGCAACCCTTCACGAAAATTATTATACTCTGTTTGTGTAATAATTTTTTGTTTTACTAAGTTCCTAAAACTATTGATAGTACTATAACAATAACTGTCTTTTGCGAATTTAGTATCTATCATACTATAAGCCTTTATTTCTCCATAAAAAAGTTTGCTGCCATTAAAATTTCCATATAACCTTCTTCCCGCCCAAGCGTCCACATTATCCATCCATGACTGTTTATTATCGGCATAGCTTATTAATATTTTTCTAGTTAATGTTTTATCCCCAGCACTAATTAATTGGGTATCCCAATCGACGTGTGAACAAACAAGACATCCATTAGGTTTTAATACTCTGTGCATTTCCGATATATGTTTTTCCTTATCCCTTATACATTCAAGTAAATTATGGGAGTATATTAAGTCAAAAGTTTCATTTTCAAAAGGCAAAGATTGATTTAAATCTTTTGTTATATAATTAATACCCTTAAACTCATATTTATTATTAATGCGATCCACGCCGTATAACTTAAATTTTCTTCGTGGAAAAAGTTCCTGGATAAATTTTAGGTCATCGCAATTTCCGCAACCTAAATCCAATATCGACTTTATATTTTTAAAATCAAGATTGCTAAATATATATTTCTTTAATTTAATTTTGTCTTCAATCATTATAAATTAAATAATATTAATTTTCCTAATTTTACCAAAAGCAGCTATTAATTGACCGACATCTTCCTCTGTATTTGCAGCAGTGATAGAGATTCTATGGACCTCTTCACCTTTTTTCATCATGGGATACGGAGCTACTGTGACCAAAATTCCTTCCTTAAAAAGAAAGTTTGCAGTTTTAATTAGCTTAGCAGTATCTCCAATATGAACTGATAGTATCGGAAAACCAGTTCTATTTATTACAGTATATCCTTGGGCTCTTAAACCCTTCAGAGCTTTCTGTGTCAAATTCCATAATTTTAATCTAAATTTTTCACCGCGTTTCTCATTAATTTTCAAACCCTGTGATAACGTAGCCAATGACGCTATCGGACAAGGTCCAGATAAGTCATAGGGAGTAGCAAATGCTTTTATGAAGGCACTCATTACCTGACTGCACCCGATAAAGGCCGCTAAAGAAGAGTATGCCTTAGAGCATCCACCGACATATATAATATTTTCATAATCCAACCCATAATATTTTACTATACCGTTTCCCTTCTTACCTAAAGGATATTTTTTTGATGGCTTTTCACCCACTACACCAAAACCATGAGCATCATCGATATAAATCAAGGCTTTGTATTTTTTTGCCAGTTTGACAAGCTCAGGGAGATTAGCATAATCCCCACTCATGCTATAAACGCCATCAACCATAATAACAATCCTGGGATTATCACGATGTTTAATTAATATTCTTTCCAAAGCTGCAAAATCGTCTTGCTTAAAACTTTCAAGGACGGCACCGTTGTCCCTGGCAATCTTAGCAGCTTCATACATTGTTTCGTGAGCTGATTTATCGAGGATAAGAACTCCTGTTTTTCCGACCAATGCAGGCAACACCCCGATTGATATTAATGTGACCGTCGGAAAAATGATGCACGATTCTGTGCCAATTAACTTGGATATTTTTTGTTCGAGATGATTGTAGATATCGGGGCTAGCAACCAATCTGCACCAGCTTGGGTGAACCCCCCAATTATCTATTTCTTTTAATATTGTATTGCTCATATCCTTATCCAAATCCAAACCCAAGTAATTGCATGAAGCAAAATCAATTACCCAATGGTTGTCCGAAATTTTTATTTTACGACCCTGTATTCCCTTGGCAGTTACGTCATACTGCTTCATTTTTCCGAACATTTTCCTAATCAGGCCACGTCTATTTTCATCCATGTTTATCTTGATGAGTTTTTTTTCAGTTTGGTTCATAAATAAATTTAGGAATTAATGCCTTTTTAAATATTTTCTCTTAAATGTTTCGTATGCTGAATAAAAAACTTTTTTTATTTTTTCAATTTCATAACTAGTTTCTATGCCCATCGATATTCGTAAATAGTGATCCTTGGGGCTGTCCCATCCAACTGAGTAATATATTGAAGTCTGATTGAAACCGAAGCTTGCACCGTGTACTATATCACAATCATACTTTTGAGCGTATTTGATTATCTCAGAGGTGAAAAGCTCAAAATATTTATCCTTATTAAATTTTTCATTTAACATCATATTGAAAAAGGGGCCGGCAAAACCAATTTTTTTATAAAGCTCAAAGTCCGGATGAGTACTTAACCCCGGATATATTATTGCATCGAATAATATTCTATCTGGATCAATTTTTTTCAAAAAAGTAGCCAAATCTATTGAATTTCTTTCAATCATTTTTAATCTTTCCCGCAGGTGGTGACGCGAAGTTATTGGGATTAAATACCCACCAAAATCTTGGATCGTTGAACCTGACAATGTTCTATAATCCCCGATCTTATTGACGTAATTATCTAGACCGGAAGATAATACAAATCCCGCATTGACCATCTCAATGCCTATTTGCAGTGTTTTTAGCATACTCCCATAAATAATTATCTTAATATTTTTCGGTAACTTAAAATTTTTAAAAAAGTCATCTAACCCCATACTGCAGGTAATATCGATAACAAAAAAGATTTCTTCCGTATATATGCTAGCAAGTCGCTCAATAATAAAGAGCACATCATATAACGGCATTTTAAAAGTATTGTTTATAACGTCTAAAAAAACTACGTCTGGTTTTAATGTCACGATTTTCTTAATAATTAACTCCGTGTCATTAAAATCGAAAGTTGCAATTTTATTTTTAAAAAATTTATTTACGACCATATAGCTTTCCACGTAAATATTCGAGGAAACAAGAATCTTATTTTTTACTATGCCTTCCCCTACTAAGAAATAAATAATCGAGGTAAAGGCCGCCATTCCACTATTGCAAAGATTCAAAACTTGTTTAATGCTAGAGTCCTTTGTTTTAAATATTTTCTCTTGAAGGTTTCTTTCGCAATAGAAGGTATCCCCTGACCTATCCCGTTTGTAGTCATTATAATCTCCCCGGATCGGATATTTTTCTATTCCCATGCGAGTATTTTTTGATGACCTAATAGATGGTGACTGCCAATTTAAAAATGTCGATAGGGATGCATATGACGATATAGCAGCTCTTAATTTTTCGTACATAACCTTCTTTCTGGATATTAATTTTACCATTCCCTGATCCGGCAATTCATGCTTATTGAAACTATTTATACGGTGCCTGAATATTTTTATCTCAACCTTAATATTCTTGATGTCGACAAATAATACAAAAAGCCTTCTCATCGCTTGTTTCCTCATTGTCGTATCCAAGAAATTGGCGCTCAATATTTGTCTTTTCCATTTCTTGGATTCTAGGTCTAAAAAAGAAACGGAATCGGAGAGCTCATCAACTGATTTTCTCAAATTAAACATAGATTGTTCAAAAATTTGTTTATCCATACAAAAATAAGTTATTCCAAATAAGGCTGGCGCGATAACAGGTCTCTATCCACTTTGCCTGATGAAGTTTTTGGTAAAGTATTTAAATTTATAAATTTATAAGGAATCATATATTCCGGCAATTTTGCAAGCAAGAAATTTCTCATGTTTTCTTCTGAGACGGATTGATCCTTACAAGTAGAATAATGGCAATATAGTCGGTTTGTATATTTTTCATCTGGCACCGCAACAACAACATATTCATCTATGTATGGATACTGCGCAATTGCAGTTTCAACTTCACCTATTTCTATTCTATGTCCTTTTACCTTGACCATATGATCTTTCCTCCCCTTGTAATACAAGCAATCAGTTTCATCCCTATATCCATAATCTCCCGTGCGCCAAAAATATGCTGGGTATTCATGGAAAGGACTTTTTACCAAATGCTCTTTAGTTTTTTCCGGCATTCCTAAATATCCCATAGTTACCGTCCCCCCCCTGCACCAGATTTCACCAATTTCATTAGGACTACAAATTCTATTGTTTTCTTCTGAGACAATGATGATTTCGGTATCATCGACAACTTTTCCAAGTGGAATGCACGAATCATCATTCGGCAAAGTATTGATCCAGTAGTATGTTATGATATTGGTTTCAGTAGGTCCATAAATATTAGCAATTCTTGTATTTGGAAGGAGAATCATCAGTTTTCTTAATTGAGGGACGGGAAAGGGCTCCCCTGCGTACATAATCTCCCGAAGCCTTAGCTTTGTCTCCTTAAGATTGCCTCGATTCATTAAGCAAATATAGGTCGAAGGTGTTGTGTACAGTATGGTAGCGCCTTCCCTTTCCATTAGCTTCACATATTCTACGTGTTTTTTTTCTTCTTCCCGCTTTTTATTCCAATCAAAACAGATAAGTGTTGCACCGATGTTAAATGTATTAAATATATCAAATACAGATAAATCAAATTTAAAAGGTGCGCGGGACATTATCTTGTCATTTTGTGTCAGCTTAAATTCTTTTTGCATCCAGTTTACAAAAGTAAGTGCATTGCGATGCGTAAGCATTATCCCCTTAGGGATTCCGGTTGATCCGGAGCTGTGCAGAATGTAGGCTAAATCATCTGACACTCGTACAATTGACCTTGGGTCTTCATCATCTTCTTGAAGAATGCTATTGAGGGGAATATATTTTTCATCTTCGACATTTATTGTAACGGAATCCCCAATTATTATAAATTTTTTAATCTGGTCTTTGCTAAAAAGTTTACAATATTTATGGTATAAATTGCTATCTATAACTATTATATCCAAACCCGTGTTATTAATTATATATTCCAAACGCTCAGTGGGTGAATACTCATCTAAAGGGACATAAGCGCATCCTATTTTTAAAACTCCAAGTATAGCGGCTATACTTTGTATATGAACCGGAGAAATAATTCCCACATAGGGTTTCCCCCTAACATCATCTTTGAGATTATTAAATGCATTGGCAAATTTATTCGCCAACGAGTTTAAATTTCGATAACTAATTGACTCACCACTTTCACAAATTATCGCAGTATTATTAGGTTTATTTAATGCAGTTAATGTAAACAGATGATGAAGTAAATATGGCATATTTAACAATAAATAATTAAAATATCAGTTATACTCCCCGTGATTCGTTTGTGTTCCCTGTAATATTTGAGCCGATTGAATGGGAAATGGTCAAATTTGCAAATGCCCATATTTTCCTTGGGATCAATTTTGAATACATTTTTAAACTGATGAAGACCAAGAAAATCAAAATATTCTTTTCTAACTTTTACTGCTTTTTTTGAATTACTCCAAGTTGAAAGATAAAGGATATCTCCTTTTTTTATATATTTATTAATATTCTTCATTGGGTTGCTAATGTAAGCTAATATATTAAAATGAAAAACAAATATCGAGCCACCTGTGGGTAAAATATTTTTTTTAAAACTACCAAGCTCTTTTCCTATAACTCGGATATTGTCATGCTTACTTATAACAAACCTTACTTGTTTCTGTATAAAAGTATCCGCTAAAGGCTCAATAGCGATGTATTTTTTTACTTTTCCAAATACAAGGTCCAGATACCACAATGCGCCCGCGCCGATAACTACGAAATTCATTTTACTTAAATTTTTAATATGCCATATCATCACCTCTAGATTTCGCTTTTCTTCTTCCACATATAACAAAGCCTTCTCTTCTGAATCTGGCAGCATCATTCTGACAAAAAAGCTATCTCTTACTTCTTTCAGTTTCTTATTGAACATAAAAATAAATATTACATTATATTTATCTTAAAAATACCTTAAGCTGATGTGTTTTTCAAATGATTTCCCCTAAAGCAAAATTAATTATACTTATAGCTTCGCATTTATATTGGATAAAGTCAACCAAATATTTCCCTAATTTCCTACTAAATATAAGACGAAAAAAGTAAAAAATATTTATCTACTGGGCATTTGAAAAACGGAAGCCGTTAGGCCTCCGTTTTTTAATTAGAATTTATTATATCATGAAGCTCCCTGATAATTTTTTTTTGTTAAACTGCTTTTACGATACCGTATGGGCATTTTTTGCCATTTCTTTATTCCCCACTCGGCATATAATTTTGCTTTGGCTTTATTGCCTTTTTCATTATAAAGAGTAGCCAGAGCATAATCCGAGCCATAATGCCCCTTAATATGCTTGTACGCAAGAAGATAAAATTTTTCAGCATTTTTTAAATCACCAAAATTTCGATAACAATGACCGATATACATATTGTAAGCCTTATCATTGGAAATCCCGATATACTTTTTAGCCAGAGTAAATGCTCTTTTATCTTTTCTTCTAATTAAAAATCGGATCTTGCCGAAATAGCCGCCGTTATACTTGGGATACTTTTTTATCAATCGGTCATATATAGCCTCTGATTCTTTGAGATCTATCTTGTCTTTATTTTCCTGACCACGCTTATCTAATAATTCACCGAGCATTGATAAAGCATCCTTTTCGTCGGGATATGTTATTAACCACTGTCGTAAAAGCAGAATACCAGGAGTATATTCCTGTTTATCGCGATAATGATTAAATTTTTGACGTAATTTTTTAGCCGCTAATTTTTTCATACAATAACTATTTTTTTAACTACCTCTATTTTAACAAATATTAGGACAAAGATAAACTTTATTACAATTTTATAACCGGGATAAAATCCCCGCCTTTCTGTGTGATTTTTGCCTGAAATGCCTGCCAAATAGCCAGCGAGGATTTATTATCTTTATGTATAGTACAAGAAAGGTATTTGATTTTGTCATTTTTAGCAATTACCAATATCTGTTTGAATGCTTCAGTAGTAATACCTTTACCCCAATGCTTGCTGGCTAACCAGTAGCCGATATTGGCTTTCTTAGCCTTTAAATTAATATGACTTAATGAGATCATGCCAATGGCCCTGCTCTTAAACATAATCGCGAATAGCTTAGCCTTGTTATTTTTTGCCCAAGCAATATTTTTAGCCTTAAACTCCTCGGCTGTAATTTTTTCCCCATGACCGCCCAAACTCTGAATTAATTTTTCATCAGTATTCAAAATTCTGACAAGTTGATTTACTTGCGGGGGATTAAGATCATTAACTGATTTTATCCTAACATTCTTTAACCTTGGACTTAATATCGCTTTCAATTCATTAAAACGTCTGAACAAATCCTGCCAGACTCTTTCCTGCCCAATTTTCGGTTGGGCAAGATCCAGAAAATATTTTACTTTGGCCAGAAGAAAAATTTCCTTTTCCTTATCCTTCACAAATTTGATATATAAGCTATTAATATAAATATCAGCACATTTAACAATTAGAGCTTTTTTGCCGGCCTTTTGAGTTCTGGCAAATAATTCTTTATATTGTTTTTCTTTCTCCTTAATTGCAACCTTAAAAGTCAAAGCGGAGACGATCTTGGCTACTTCCCTGCCGAATCTCTTCTCAATTTGAGCGGACTTAACCCGGCTGTCCTCTAACAGATCATGTAAAATCGCCGCCTCAATAATGGACAAGTCATAATCATAATTCAATAAGTAAAAAGCGACCATTATACTGTGAGTAATGACCGGTTTAGAATTATAACCGCTTTGGGCATATTCCCCGACTAAAAACATAATTGCCTGATCAAGCGCTAGGCCTATTTGGGGTTGAATCATTTTTCCCATTTTTTTTTATTCATTGATTTTGGCATACTAAAGAAAAAGAATATAAATATCCCTACTTTACTTTTTACTGATGAGCTTCAAGAAAGAACTTCTTTTTTTGCAAATGATCAGAGTTGTTAATACCGGCACAGAAATCTGCCCGTATTTTTCAACAATCTCCGCTATGTGAGTAAGAAATTTTTGGCGTCTGTCCTCATCAACTTCCACGATCTTAGGGAAGGTGTTGAGCAGCTTAGGGTAAGTTTCCCGGTCATAGTGGTAGGTAGACAGGTATTTCCTTAAGCCAATCGTATAGACCTGCGGATTTTTAACGACATCCTGCTCCCGTCCGTTGAGCTTGGCTAAAACTCCCTGATTTACTTCAGCCACTACTGATTCATCAGGATAGATGTCAGGCAAAAATTCTACGTAAGCCTGATTAACAGCCCGAGTTGCAGGAGAATCACTCTGGAAAAAACTGTTCCAGACTAAAACCAAACTGCCGGAATCTTTTAACAAATCCAGTACTTTGGAGTATTTTTCCCCTTCAGTCAGCCAATGAAAGGCCGTGAAAGCCAAAACCGCATCGAACTTAGTCGGCGACTGAAAATCTTCAAATGTGCCCACTTGGACATCAACATTTTTAAAATTTTCAGTTTGTTTTTTGGCAATCTCCGCCAGTTTTGCGCCCGGCTCCAAGGCAACAACATGACAACCGAACTTAGCCAGTTCAACCGTGGCAATACCGCTACCGG
>JAPLYC010000070.1 GCA_026395755.1 Candidatus Parcubacteria bacterium
CCGTTTTTGGCGCCAGATCCATATCGCGGTCAAAGGAATGAACCAAGTTATGTAAAATATATTTGTCAGAAGATTGCGGATTTGAAAGGATTGTCTTTTGATGAAGTGGCTAAAGCGACCTATAAAAATACTTCAAAATTATTTAATATCAAATAATTATGCAACCACAACTTAGTTCAGAATCAAATATTTATCGACCGGAGCTTAAAAAAACGCGTCAAAGACTGGAGCAATATATTCCGCCTGATTTGGCAGTAAAGTTTCCCAAGGCTGATTTAGGCCGGTTAAATCCCGAGGCTCTGGCTTTGCTTGATGAAATTGGCCAAAGAGTAAAAGTTACTGATCTGGCAGCTGATGATTTTTGGGCTCAGGCTCTTGCTTATAATCAAAAGTATGAAACAGAAGAAGAACTTTCAGCCGAAGACGAGGCTTTTTTAGATGATTTAGGGGAAAAAAAGTGGCAAGAGCGTAAAAATTTAGCTAAGACTATAAAATATTTTTTTAAGGCTGAACAGGTACTTGATAAACTTATAGCTAATAATGAATGGGAAGATGCCAAAGAAGTCGTTGACGAATTATTAGCTGCCGGAGAAAAAAACATAATTCCTAAAGCAATACAAGTACTAGACGGGCTTTTTATTGCTGAAAAATGGGATTTTGCCTTTGATGTTCTTGGTAAATTATTAGCTGCCGGAGAAAAAAGTATCATACCTATGGCAGAACGATTACTGGATGATTTTATAGCCAATGAACATTGGTCCAATGCCAGTAAATTAGCCGGCAAATTACTAGTTGCCGGAGAAAAGAATACTATTCCTAAGGTTAAGCAAATACTGGATTGGTTTATTGGTGAGTATAAATTAAATGATGCCAGTAAATTACTAAGTGAATTATCGGCAAGCGGAGAACAAGCTGAAGTTGAGCAAGTTCTTGATAAGCTTATAATTGGTAGCGATTCGTACAAGACTATTGAAATAGTTGGTAAATTATTAGCAGCTGGAGAAAAAAAGATAATACCTAAGGCTGAGCAATTTCTGGATGGGTATATTGCTAGTCATGATTGGGTTTCCGTCAGAGATTTAATACAGCAATTATTAGCAGCCGGAGAAAAAAGTATAATTCCTAAGGTTGAGCAAGAATTTGATAGGCAAATAGCCGAAGGAAATAAGAGTGCCGCCAGTTACATAGCGTATGGATTATTAGCTGGCGGAGAAAAAAGTATTATTCCTAAGGCTAAACAATTACTTGATAACTTTAAGGTTAATGACAATGTGTATATATTCGGTGATTTAGCAAATGCTTTATTAACGGCCGGAGAAAAAAGTATTATTCCTAAGACTAAACAATTTCTTGATATTATAGAAGCTAAATCATTCAGGATAGCTAGTAAGTTAATTGGGGCACTTTTAGCCACTGGAGAAAGAAATATCATCCCTATGGCTGAGCAAGTACTTAATCAGCTTATGGACAGCAAGGAAAAGTATCTTGTCAGTGACTTGGCCAGTTCATTATTAGCTACCGGAGAAAAAAGTGTAATTCCTAAAGTAAAACACGTGGTTGATTGGTTAATGTCCCGTGGAGATTGGGATGATGCTAAAGTATTAGTGGCTCAATTTTTAAAAGCCGGAGAAAATATTTTTGGCATGATCGATCAATTTATAGCTGATGGACATGAGTATGATGCCCGTGACTTAGCACGTGATTTAACCCTTGAATTTATCAAAGCTGATAATATGGAAGCAGCCGAACAAACAATTGTTATGTATAGAGGCAATAAATTTTCGTCTGAATTTACAGATATATTATGTAATTCATTAGCGGCCGGAGAAAAAAATATGATTCCTAAAGCCGTGCATTTATTGGATGATTGTATTGCTAATAAAGAATGGTCAGAATTCTCAAAATTAACGGGCCAATTATTTGCAGCCGAAGAAAAAAGTATAATTCCCAAGGTCGAGCAGGCAATAGATGAACTCATTGCCAGTAGTGACGGAGGGGATTTATTTTGGGCCAGTGATTTAGCCGGTAGATTAATGGTTGCCGGAGAAAAAGGTATAATTCCTAAGGCTGAACATATACTTGATCAGCTTATAATCGCTGAAAAATGGACGACAATTAGTGATTACGTCGGAATATTTTTAACTGTTGGGAAATCGGAAAACGCAAATTATTTTAAATTGCAAAAAGCAATGCTAGAACAAACGCAAAATAATAGCATGGAAGCAGGCTTTTTATTAAAATTCAGCGCGTATATTTTAGCTGATAAGGATTCAAATTTTAAAGAAGATATTGATCGGGCCAGGCAAATATATCAAGCGATTTATTTTTTTAGCCAAAAGGCTAATGCCAATCAGCCGGATTCTAAAATTATCAAAGATATAGATTCATGGTGGCAGGAAAACTCAGAACAGTTAGCTGAAGTACTAGCTTTGGATTCTACCAGAAGCGAGGATTTAATTAAGAATTTAATGAATCAGGGACTGCCCAAAACAGAAGCTAGTTTGAAAGTTTATGGGCCTGCTATGAAAAATGTCGAAATCGTTAAAACTATCAAATCATTAATTAAAGCCGATAAAAAACAGGAAATCAATGGTTTAATTTTAGGGCTGTTATTGGAAACAGGTTCTGCTTATGAATCTTTGGGACTAGGGCATAAAATGGCGGATATTGTTATAAAGTATTGGCAAAAAAATGGTCAGCTTAATTACGGAGAATTACAAGCAGAATTAAGTAAAGGGCTTTTAAACGAATTGGCCGTAAGGATTGGGATTAAAACAGAGGAAATAGCGGCCCAGGATCTGGGAAATTGGGACTTATTGAAATTACCGCACCTGATAACTAATGCTCAAATGATTGAAAATAAAAAAGATAAAGAGCAGCTGAATTTATACCAAGCGATCTTGAGATCCTGTTTCAAAAATAATTATCAGGAGTTTTTAACTGATATAGAACAGGAAGATGAAATCGGTCGGGATGTGGCTAAGCATAATGACAAGGTCAGGCAGGCATTTGAAAAATCACATATAGATTGGCCGACCTGGCTGGGGTTTAGTCAGGAATTAAGATTTGATCTGGTGGCGGAAAAACAAAAAGATCCTACGATTGAGGTTCTAAAAACTCTTATGGATCGGTTAAAGGAATATCATATTCAGTTGCAGTCAGATAAATCCAAGGATTTGCAGGCTTTAGCTAAAGCTCTAGAAAAAGATTTAAAAGCTCTGGAGCAGGGTAAAAAAGGTTTAGCCGCGAAATTAAAGGGTATAAATAGTATTGAGGATGCTTTAGCTATATTTTTGGCCAGCCATAATAAAGCGCTGGATTATCTTAAAAAGAAAGCTGAATTGAACAAAAATGAATTTAAACTTCCCGCTGAGCTAACAGAGAGTTATAGCCATTTTATAGAAGCAATACAATTGCTTTTAGACACACAAAAGAAACCGCAGGTATCAAACATGGCCAGGGAAAGTTTTACTGTCAAAAAGTGGAATAGGGATCCGCGCACTGATTTTTTTCAGGGCAATTATACTCATTGCTGTATTGCGGTTGGTGTCAAAGAGACACCGCCGGGCGGAGGCTTAACCACTCTGCATCCGGAAACAATCCAGCAATATCTTGTAGATCTGGGTGTTCAGGTGGTAGAAGTTGTGGGCGAAGATAATAGGCCGATTGCCCAGACCTGGATTTTTATTTCCGAAGATACCAAGGGTCCAATCATGGTGATGGATAATTTTGAAGTCAATAGTAAATACGGTATTGGCAAACACGGTAATGCTAAGATTAGAGAGGCGGTATTTGATTTTGTTAAGGACTATGCTAGTAAATGCGGGATTGATAAGATTGCCTTGGGCAGGGTGGGTACGAATGATATCCTGTCCGGCGGCTTACCCTCCGGTAATATAAAACCAATCAATAAATTAGGAGGGTATTTGTGGAATGAAACGTATTATCTGGAAGCTCTTAACCAAACATCTCCCTGGATAGTCGGCGAGGGTTTAAGTTTTACGAAAAAAGAAAGTAAGGAAACTAAAGAGCTTAAGAATGGATTTATTTCAGTTTTTAATATAAATAACGGGCAAGCAGAAGAATACGAATATACTTCTGAGGTATTGGGACAGATTTTATCCGGTCAAAGCGAGATCGCAAATGAACAGGATATTACTGAACTGGAGAAAATTGAACAAGATAAATTCAGCCAGGCCGGTTTGGAGAATGCTATTTCTTCGATCAGCGATATCTTAGAAGGTCTGCAAAATAATAAAGGTATCCAGATGCTCTTTCGCGATAATTCCGGATATCTAAAAGGATATTTGTCATCAATCCCGGCTGTCGAAGCCTTAAGAAGCTTTGAAGCACTTGGTTTGCCTAGAGAATATTTTAGACCGGATGAAAATGATTTATACATAGAGTCCATTGCCGGCCGAATTGGCCAGGAAAATTATCTGAAGGTTTTGTCTTTATTAAAAGAACAAGCCCAAAAAGCTGGTTACAAACGGTTAATGCTTCATGGAATTAATCCTAAAGTAAACGCCAGTTTAAAATTGCTTGGCTTTGAAACTAAAGAGATTATTGATGGATGGTTTGGCGGTTATAAAGCAGAATATATGGAAATGGAATTATAAAGTCCCGGCCTTTGCTCTGCGGAGCTACGGCCGGCAAGCCGAAGCCTGATACGAAATAGTTGAAAATTCAAAGTGCAAAATTCAAAGTTATGCCGCGAAGCGGCATCCCGTTACTGCGGGACAATTGTTAGTTTAAAATTTGGGAATAGATTATTTAAATAAAATACCAAAATTTTAAATTTTACATTGCAACTTTGCACTTTTAATTTTGAATTATAAATTAATAATCATATGTCCGAAAAATTTATCATGCCGAAAACTGAACAACCTAAACGCAGCGAAACCCAAGAACGCCTGGAGAAACTTTTTGAATTGAAAAAGCAGTATCAGGAGCAGGTGAAGGCCTTGATAGCGACCGGAGTCATCGAGCTTCTGCCCGAAACAGGCAAATACGGGGTTTACGATATCAAAGGCAAAGAATGCCCGATTCCGAGCTATGACGAGATTTTGAAGCGCATGGAAGCCAAAGCAGAAATGCTGGAGAAAAAGAGGGAACAGGGATTTACTCACCTGCAACTGGTGCCAATCGGTACTCCGCTCTCTTTTCTGATA
>JAPLYC010000096.1 GCA_026395755.1 Candidatus Parcubacteria bacterium
CAAGTCATCATGTCCCTTATGCCTGGGGCGACACACATGCTACAATGGGGGGTACAAAGGGTTGCAATCCCGTAAGGGGGAGCTAATCTCAAAAAACCCTTCTCAGTTCGGATTGAGGTCTGCAACTCGACCTCATGAAGCTGGAATCGCTAGTAACCGCGTATCAGCTATGGCGCGGTGAATACGTTCTCGGGTTTTGTACACACCGCCCGTCACTTCAAGGGAGTCGGCAGTACCCGAATATCGCTGTAGGGCGATAGAAGGTAAGGTCGATGACAGGGAAGAAGTCGTAACAAGGCATCCGTAGCGGAAGCTGTGGATGGACCATCTCCTTTCTAGGGAGTAAATAAGTAAAAACATGAAAATGATTTTACTCTATTAGGTCGAGCCCATTAATATGGGCAACGGCGATTCTATCACTTTTTAGAGGTCAAGTAGTTATTAAAAGGGCTGGCTTAGTTAAGATCGATTTAAAGATATTGATCGAGCCAGCCCTTTTTGTTAAACTTAATTTGTATTCATAGCTATCCGTTAGACGTTTTACGTATAACTAAACGAGCATCGTTACCGAATAACTATAGACGAGAGCCAAGGACGTGTAGCTCCCTCCTTCGTTGCACTACGGAGGGCAGGCAGCACAGTATATAAGAGTGAAGTGGGTACTAACCATCTTCGCTCAAGAATATAAAAACAGTTCTGTAATTAAGGACGTGTAGCTCAGTTGGTTAGAGCGCGTCACTGATAATGACGAGGTCGGAGGTCCGATTCCTCCCACGTCCACTATTGAAAACTAAAAATTAATAACGAAGAACTAATAACTAATAAGGAGTTCTTAGTTTTTAGATTTTAGTTAAAAGTTATTAAACCGGCCGAGGTAGCTCAGCGGTAGAGCAGAGGACTGAAAATCCTTGTGTCGGGAGTTCGACTCTCCCCCTCGGCACAAATTTACGGGGATTAGCGCAGTTGGCTAGCGCGTCTGGTTTGGGACCAGAAGGTCGTGGGTTCAAATCCCACATCCCCGAATAAAAGAATATGTTTTTTGTTTATATACTCAAAAGTTTAAAAAATGGTAAAAGTTATGTCGGCATGACCGGCAAATTGCCTCAGACAAGACTTGAAGAACATAATATCCATTCGAATGCATGGACCACGCAAAATGGTCCTTTTAAGTTAGTATATTATGAGAGTTACTATTGCAAAACAGACGCTTTACATAGAGAATCTTTTTTTAAGTCAGGAGTGGGTAAAAAATTGAAAGGGGTTATTTTGGGATACTATATTTAGATGAAGTTCCAGCCAGAGGCTGGCCGGCCTTTGGCCGGGGCTAACGCGTCTGGTTTGGGACCAGAAGATCGTGGGTTCAAGTCCCACCAGCCCGAATATAAATTAAGCAGTTATGATTGCATCAGATCAACACTCTTTGAGTGTTTTTTTGATTTATAACTGACATTAAGTTATAATGAGTTAAATGATAATTTTAAAATTTTTCATATGGGAGAAATAACAAAAATTGTGCCCTCTGAAGCTCTTTCTTCTTCTGAAGTGGAAAATGAAAAGAAAGTGGTAGTGGCCATGGCCGGTGCATTTTTAAAAGCGGTAAATCAAAGATTCAATATCGGCAGCGGTAGTATCGCCGAGGTTTATATGGCTGATTGGCAGGGATACGCTTACTGCGTTAAAAGGGAAGAGCATCAAAGTCCGAAAAAAGCATATAGTAAAAAGATGGAACAGGAATTGGACTTGCAGGCCCAGGCTTTTTTATTAGTTAAGCAAAGACAGGCAGAAGGCAAACCAGTCGCTTTAGTCCCTCTCCCCTCCTTTTATATAGAAACTTCAGATGGCAATAAAGTTCTTATCATGCACAGAATCGAAGCAAAAACTTTATATCGTCTGATGCTGGAAGAAGTTGCCAAGACCATTCCCGCAGATAAAATTAGGGATTTATTGCCTGGTGTTACCAATTTTGACGTTGCTGTTTGGCCGGATAATGATCTTGAGGAATTGGTAATTGAAGGTTTTTATCAGGCCAAAACCAAGCGCGCCGATATGACTGAAGTCCAGCTGGAAGATTATCTGAAAAAACGCATTTTTAACACTTTAAAAAATAAGAAATTTTTACCCAAAATAATCATGCAGCAGATTGCCAATACTTTGGATGTCTGGAAGAAAAATCAATTTCATCATCGCGATTTGCATGAAAAAAATATCATGATCAGTGCTGATTTAAGCCAGGCTTATATCATTGATTTTGGCACAGCAAGCTACAAGGAATTTGAGAGGTCTGAGGATGCCTACGATGTACAAATTATGGGCGAAAATGTGATGTTTTTTAGGGATGAAGGCATATTTTACACTTTAGACAGGTTAGTAAAAGATTAGGGGTTGACAAATGTTTTTTATTCTGTTAATTTATATTTACGCATAAAAGAAGGGGGTAAACTATATGGAAGTTAAAATCAAGGCTTCAAACTTACTTCAGGATGAAATCGATGAAATTATGGCCAATCCTGCTGGGTTTTTGGTCAAACAATTGACCAATGCCAAGCTGCTCGGCCCTTTAAGCGGGGGTATGAATGGCGCATTGCTTCTTGTTCCTGACATTGCTGATCTGAATGCCAGAAAAGAAAGGGTCATTTCCTTTGTTGATTTTATGCAGCGAATCAACGAGGCCGAAGAAAAGCTGAGAATTCTCGGCGATTTCAGTCATCAGTACGGGGCATTGATTATCGCCGCCAAAGAGCCGGAATATTATGACCTGATTAACGAATTTTAAAGATGCAATCACCCAAGCCCCCTCGCGACGCGGGGGCTTTTTTTATTGAAATATTTTAATAATTCTGTTAAGATACCTTTATCGTAAATGATTATAAGGGCGCGCCCAGTTACAAGTTTATGAAATATAACCTATTAACGGGTAAAATAATTTAAGGAAATTTACACCGTTTAAATGCATTGCCTCGTAAACTTGTAACTGGGCGGGTATAGTATAATGGCTTATTATGCTAGCCTTCCAAGCTGGAGATACGGGTTCAATTCCCGTTACCCGCTATTAAATAAAAATCGCCTCATTCTTTGGGACGATTTTTATTTTTGTCAATTCCCATTAGACAACTTTTTTGCTATAATAATTGGTAAGGAATTTGGAATCAGGATTTAGGCATTAGAGATTGGACTAAATTTACATTTCTCTAATTCCCAATTCCCAATTCCTAATAACTTAATCAACCAATATGATCAACTATCAAGAACTAAAAAAAATCGGCTTATCAGACAAGGAAGCCAAGATTTATCTCACTTCCCTATCCCGCGGTCCGGAAACCGCGCCCAATCTGGCCAAGATTTCCAATATTGTCCGTCCGACAGCTTATGTTATCATTGATTCCCTAATAAAAAAGGGTTTAATGAGTTCTTATGATCAGGATAAAAAAACTTTACAACGAAATGATATCGAAGAAAAAGAAAGAGAAATTGAAAAATTGATTCCTGAATTAAAAGAAATAGCAAACATAAAGGGAGAAAAACCCAAAGTAAGAGTATTTGAAGGCAAGGAAGGATTAAAGGCTGTAATTGAGTCAATATTAAATTCCAAAACTAAAGAAATTTACAGCTTTATCCCATTGGATCGGATGTTTGAATTATTTCCCGAAAAGGAGCATTCAGAATTAATGACCAAACGTAGAATATCAAAAAAAATTGAAAGTAAAATATTATATACAAATAAAAAAGGGCCAGTTGGCGATGAAAGTGACCCTAAAAAATTAAGAGATGCTGTATATATTCCTGAGAATCAATTTCCCTTTCGTTGCGGAATAGACATTTATGATAAAAATATAGCCATGTATACGTATAAAGGAAAAATTATAGGTGTAATCATTGAAAATGAAGATATGGCCGAAACAATGCGTTCAATTTTTAAAATGGCTTGGCAAAAGTATAAAAAATAATACAAATTAACATAAGAAATAATAAAAAACCCCATGAATATGGGGTTTTTTGTGTTAATCCCCAAGAAGCTGTCTAATCAGTATTGACAAAATTATGATATTATGATAAAATGAAAAGTTCGGAATTTAATTCAAATGACAAAGGAGGTGACAGACTATGGGGTGGTAATAGTCTGGTAGGCAGGGTATCGTGAAAATCTTGGAAAAGATTAGTAACGGTACCCTGCTATAAAGCCAGAAAAAATACCCCATTTGTTTCTAGAAGCTATGAAAGGGGGTGCATAATGATGGGTGGCTGGTGAATTGGCAGTCTTTTCAGAAGTGGAATGACAAGTCCCGGCAAAGGACAGTTAGTATTGTTTCTAGCAAAACTAACTGAGGCAAGGTGGTTAAATCCACTAGGCGATCGTAACTCTTGACGATGATGCATTCAACCAAATAGCGATTTCGTCCTATTACGCAAATCACAAATGATGGTTGACCGCATTCTCTGCTCCGAAACAGAAAACGAAGCTTGAAAGTGAGGAAATCTCGATGAAGCGAACTTTTATTGTGGGGACACCCATGAAGCTAAACATGCTTCTGATTTCCCGCAGCCATCGCAGTGACGGGAATCTGTCTGGCGGAAATGACAGCTGCAGCAGCAACAATTTTCCCGATCCTTAACGACCTTACCCCTGGAAATGAAGGAGGATGTCAATTCCCCCCTTGCAAGGCCAAAGGCAAAATTACTGACCTGCTAGTTAATGGAGGTTGGTAGCCAATCGCTTTTGGGGGATCAACCGACTTAAATCAGCGGCTGGAAAGATCGGTATTTCCGGATCACCAACTGATCCTGACAGAATTGATCAAGTTTTTGCCATGCTAAGCAACTTGATTACTCTGGATTATTAGCCGCTACAAGAAAGTAAATAGCAGAAAGAATCTGCACTTTAACCGGGCTCTCGATTAACACGCGTGTGTATGCGCATGTAATCGGGAGCTCTTTTTTATTCGTAAAACGTTTTTCGGTATCGATATACGTTTCGTTATTCGATAACCGTGAAACGTAATGTTAACCGAAATCGAAAATCGTAAAACATTTTGTTATAATCAGTATTGACCAAAATATGTTATAATAAATTGCTAAAATTAGCAAAATTAGTCTGAGTTTTGTTTTCTGTGTCTAAGGGGTCTTGACAAATTTTTTTAGATATGCTAAGTTGTTATATCAAGATACAGAAAGGAACTTGGAAAAACTAGTCAGGAGCATAATGAGAATAAGGCTGCGTGTACGGATCCCTTTAAATCCTAAGTATTTGGGGAACTCCCTCCGGCCTTATTTCCATTATCTTCCTGAATATATAACATGCTTATCGTGCACATTTAAAATTTTCTCTGCGTGCTTTTGATGCTTTATGACTAAGGCATCAGAATGAACGCAGGGAAAAAACACCAAGTAAAACACTGGGGAGTTATTCTCTGCGGCCTGCCACTCAGCCTGAGGGCCCGAACCCTGGAAAGAAACCTTATCACCTTTTTGCCTTTTGACCAAAAACTGAAAACAATTAAGTCCAGCAATGGACGAGCCAATAATGAGCCAGGATTCTCGATTCGTAAGAATCGAGTGGGAGCGGGTAAGCTCCGACACTCATTAAAGGTTTTCCGTAAGGATTAATTGCAGAGGTTTTTGTCAGGGCTGCCAGATGAGGTTACTTCAAAACAAGATGAAATCATTTTCTTTCATCTTCAGGTCTGAGTGGCAGGCATGTCTGAGTGTCCATGGCTGGGTGTCTTGGATTAAACCTTGGTTGTCAACCTTGCCCTTCATGGGCTGCTTGACCGAGGTTACTTCAAATAATTAAGGTAAATGAAGTCCAAGAAACACCCAAAACGGCCAGGTTTGCATCCGCGAACCTGGCCACCTTTTTCTGAGCATAATAATTTGTGTTTAGAAAAAGACGCAACAGCCCTGTACCAGAGCGGTACAAGGGGCTGGTGCGGCTAAGATCTTTACAACCCACAACCCAAACCCAAAACCAAGGAGGAATCCCATGCAAAATATCGCCAATTTCGTCGAGTCGGTTCGTACTGCCGTACTGCCAACCTGAACCCGAAAACCCACCTTAACCGGGCGGGGGCACCGAGCTTTTATCGGAGCCTGAAGGAGCAGGTCGTGCAGGTCCTCTGCACCCAGACGCTCAGTAATACTTTCTATGCTTCGGCCCACGAGTTGGGTCAGGAAGCCATGGAAGTCTTGCTGGCGGCGCGGTCCGAGTGCCCCGAGTTTTTGGCCAAGGCTTTAGTCTATGCCAGAAACTTTGGGTTGCTCAAGACCATGCCGGTTCTGGGGCTCGCGGTTCTGTCGGGAAGCCGGCAGGCCAAGGAGCACTTCCTCGCCGTTTTCAATCAGGTGATTCGCACCCCTGATGACTTGCGTACCTTCGTGGTACTGGCTAAGTCGGGTGTGATCCCTGGTCGAAACGGCCTGGGCGGGATGACTCGCGATGCGGTGGCTGCGTGGCTGGGGAATCTTTCAGAGTATCACGCGGTGAAGTACGGTTCGGCCGCTTCCCGCGAGATTACTCTGCGAGACATTCTCCGGCTGGCGCATCCCAAGCCGCAAAACGAGGCTCTCGCCGAGCGCTTCGGCTATCTGGTGAAAGGGAAAGAGGGTTTGCGTGAAAGCGCAGCTCTCAATCCTCAGATCAGGGCTTTGGAAGCTTTGAAGAAGGCGACTACTGAGGAAGAGACGTTGAACCTGATCCGTCAGGGGAAGCTGCCTTTCGAAGTAGTTTTGCCTTCGGTCAAAGCAACCACGCCTGCGATCTGGTCAGCTCTGCTTCACAACGCACCTTACTTCAACCTGTTGCGGAATCTCGTGGCGTTCACCCGCCATGGAGTTTTCCAAAACGAGGAAGAAGTAAAGTACGCGGTGACGCGGCTGACTGATCCGGTGGCTGTTCAGCGCTCGAAAGTGCTGCCTTTCCGCTTCTTCCAGGCCTGGCAGCAGTATTGCCAAACGGACAACCAGGACTCGCGCATCTCTAATGCTCTGCGCGCAGCGCTGGAATTGTCCTTTGTCAATCTGCCTTCGCTGGGCTCCCGCACAGTGGCGATCGGTACGGATACCAGCGGTTCAATGGGTTCGCGTGTCTCTGAGAAGAGCTCCACGCGGTTCATTGATATCGCCGGAATTTTTACTGGTGCGCTTCTGCGCCGGGCGGAAGGACGGGTTATCCCGCTCCCCTTCGACACCCGTGTCCACCATGATCATGGTCTGTCCGGTCGTGATGAAATACTCACGACTTGTGACAAGATCAGTCATTGGTGTGGCGGCGGTACTGCTGTCGGCGCTCCCGTGGAGCATCTTCTTCGTCAGAGGATTTCCGTTGACTTGTTCATCGGGATCACTGACCAGGAAGATTGGGCTTATGGCAATGGGTATTCTTGTTCCGGGAGTTTTTTAGATCTGTGGCGCTCATACCGCCAGCAGGTCAACTCTCAGGCCAAGGCATACCTTTTGACCATAGCGTCCTACCGAGACGCAGTTGCACCGCAGGGTGAGGAAGGGGTTTGCTTCATCTACGGATGGAGTGACAGCGTACCCAAGTTCATTGCTCAGGATCTTGAAGGTGGCCCGGTCCAACTTCAGGAGATTGAACAAATGCGCTTCGGGGAAACTGGGGGTAACGGCCCACTTTCCGAGACCGCGACCGAGGACGCGCAGATTGAGGAGTAGCTTTCCTAGCTCTCCTCACTCCCATGCCGGGAGTCCCACGTCTGACTGCGCGCAGCTCTGTTCCCTATTGGGGACCTTTACCTTAACTGCGGTTTGCGTGAATGCCACACGCTTTTTGCGGTTACGCGTAATGACCAAAGAGCACCCTGGGTTTAAAAGACCGAAACCAGCCAAACTGCGGTTCCCGCAGCCATGGTTGTCCCGTAAACGGGATCAGGGATAAATTAAGTGGGAGAATGAGATCTTTTCAGGATGGTGCAATGCCATCCTGTTTTTCCCAAAGCTTGATAATATCGAGCTTTGAGAAGAACATTAAAATTTATAAATAGGCCTTATAAGGTGTTCTGTCGCAAGCCACGGACCTCCTTCCCTTTGCATGCAAGGGAAAAAGTCTGGTCTTAGCCAGATCGGACAAGTCAATACTAGTTGTACTAGTTCAAACAACAGCCTGGGACCGCCTGACTCTGGTAGGCTGCCATGAGTCTGTCCTAAGGCTGCTGTTTGGGCAGGCTTGCACCTTTTAATCCACTTTCCTTTTAGGAAAAATTTCACCCAAAGGAGAAAATTTTGGGAAAAAACAAGCCATATGTGTTTGCCGGAACAAAACCGACTGACTCGACTCTGGTTACCAAAGCATTGTTTGCCAAGCGTCTTGGCCAGACCAAGATCGAGCACAATGGTTGGGAACTTCCTCTCAATCATTGGCGCATTATAAAAGCTGCCCAGGCCTGCCTGACAGCGATGCGTGTTAATTTTGTACACGCAAAATAAAGACTTCAGGATGGCGCAATGCCATCCTGTTTTTCTCAGAGCTTAATGTAAGTCGAGCCTTGAGAAGAACATTTAAAACAAAGGAGGAAAATTTGGGAAAAAATAATTGCTTGCATTTAGTTGAGGAAGATCAGGAAGCAACAACTGGCCGGGATGAACCCGAATTCGCCAATTGTCAGATTTGCAATATTGAAGGTGAAATCGGAAGTTGCGAACATTCTCTGATTTTCCTTCATCAAATCGATCCCGTGGAAAAGATTGAGAAAAAACTGCGAGACAAAATTAACTTGCCGGCTGATTATACTCATTATTTAGTCGGCGGATTCGGCAGCTTTCTCTTTGACTGGTGCGTCGCTTTCTTTACAGCCAGACAGGCTGCTTTTCTCCCCCATTTGATTTGTGACAATTGTATTTCTCAGCTTTTAGCTGAGGAAAAATACCTGATTCATGATCAGATGAGGGCAATGCAGGAAAAACAGGAAAACGGCGAAGCCGAGCTTGTTTTCAGCTTTGAAAATATCAGCCGTTGCGATCAGTGCGGACGCGGCAAACAGGAAGCCACTCAATTTTGCCTGGGCAATGAATTGTTCTATGTTCAGCAGGCAGATCTTCTTGCAAGGAAGTACAATAAGATCCCGATTGAGTTTGATAAATACATCAGGTCCAGCAAACGAATTTTCTTTCATGCTGATCATTCCGAGTTTCATATTTTGTTCCAGCCGGGAGAACTGGCAGGTTATGAAAATCATATCTGCGAGTTTTGTCTCCGGCAAAAGTTTGTGGGCAAAGAATTGCCCTACACTGAACATTTTGAGCCAAAGGGTGTATACACCTTAAAAGTTTCTTAAGTACAAAATCATCGGGATGATATCTGTGTCATCCCGTTCTTCCGAGAATTTGATAACAATCTAATTTTGAGAAGAGCGTAAAGGAGGTATGAATGGAAGTTTATCTTCTGGAAAAAGAATACGATACTAAGCGTTGGCAATTTTGCGCCTGCTATTTAGATTTGAATAAAGCCATTGAAGCAGGCAGAAAACTGGCCCAGGAAGAGGCTCAAAAAAACTTTCCGGATTATCAGCAGATTGACGAACTTAATTTCTTGGAGCTTAAAGACTGCCGGCCGATTCTGATGCGCTGGATAAGTTATTGGGAAATTAGGTTAATGGCCATCCCAGTAATTGAATAAAAATTAATTTTAATTGCCAAAAGGAGGGTAAGGCATGGATGAACAAGAACGCGACTTGGTGGAAATGATATCATCAACGACTGAAGGATTCCTGTGCGGGGCGCTGCATGACCCAGAGGAACGGGAAATCGAGTTTGACGACAATAGCGATTAAGGGGATTTTTCCCCTTACTTTCAAAACCCGGAATTACTTCTCGGTTTTGAAAGTCGCCTAAGTAAAGTTCTTGGGCGAAACAAGTTCTTTTTGCGGATAAAGGAGTCTGAGATGATTTTTACAAATTTACTTGATGAAATGGTGAAAAAGTTGACCTTTAATTATTATACGAAGATCAGATTAAAAGATATTGCCGAAGAAGATATCTTGACTGTTTACATAAACAATGATGCAAATGAGGAAGGTCAAAGCATCAAAATGGAATGGAATACTTTCAAGGAGATTGCCCGGGAAGTAATTATTGTCGGTGAAAACGATAGTGATATAGATGAAAAATTCAGAAGAATTTTTAAAGTTTTAGTGCCTCCAATCAAGCTTGATGTGCGTATCAAAGGTGAAATCTGGAATGCGGATATATACTAAATGATTACGCCGAAGTAAGGTGCTTGGGCGGAAATTGTTTCTTAACGAAAGGATTAGGTAATGAAGTTCAAGGATCTTTTGCCCGGTGATCAGTTTGTGCTGTTGAGCTTGGTTGGTGCAGATCCTGTTGCTGGTGAGACTGACCTGCCGATTTACACCAAGTTAAATGGCCGCTTCGTGGAAGAGACCATTTATGGCATGGCCTTAGACGGTTTGCCCGTCGATAAGGCCGAGCTGAGGCTCAACGCTGTCAGCAATTACGGCAACCTGATCTTTGTTGCTGATATGACTGACGTGCAAAGAATCTTAAATCCCCTGAAATTCAGGGATTAATTAAAAATATTGCAGGGTAACAATGTTGTTACCCTGTTTTTTATGTCTTGACAATTTTTAAAAAATATAATAGGCTTAGTTGAAGCTATATATAAAGGGAGGAACATGATGGGGACCATCAGTGACCGTTTGGTTTTTCTGGTATTTGGCATCGGAGTATTGATTTATTTGCTCCATCTATTGTCAGATAAAAAGCTTTTCGGCAAAATCGGCGCCGAAATAACCAAGATGGTATTGCAGTTATTCAAGGGGATGTTTCGGGGATTGCAACAAGGAGGTGGCCCCGGAAACAATCAGCCAAACCAGCGGCGCCGCCATCGAGGCAGAGGCCGCAGGGATCGGCACAGGAGAAATAATTAAAGAGGCTAATTGCCTCTTTTTTTAAATTTATACCCTGCTTTAGCAGGCATCGAACGTTTGCTCTCTTCCGCCTTCGCTACGCTATGGCGGACAAGAAAGAGGGGTATAAATATATTTAGAAACCTGCACCGTATGGTGCAGGTTTTATGTTTCAGGTTCGAGTTTTTTGTTCTCCGTCAGGAAACTTTTGGCCGCAGGACATTCGTAACGCTGTTCGCAGGCATAACCGCAGATCAGTTCCTGCATGATCCAGCCGAATCTGGAAATAAAGTCCCTGATAGCTTCTTCCCGATCAGCTATTTGCTTGAACCATTTGTGTTTATCAATATGTTTGCGGACGATTTCCTGTTTGGCTAGCTCCAGAATATCCCTGGCGATTGGATCATTCTGATCAGGCGATTGGGGCAGGAATTCGAGGGCAATCACACAGTCAAAACGTGCACTGCAGATGTATCCGCAGTAAAGCTCGCGCATGATCCAGCCAAATTTGGTGATGAAATCGTCTTTACCCTCCTCTTCATCATCAATTTTTTGAAACAATAGGTACTCGGCAATGTGCCGGGCAATGATGACTTTTTGGGCCATGAGTAAATCCCGCAAATGCGTACATCTGTCCGGCATTTCCAAACCTCCTTTACTGATCTGGAAGCTTGACCGGTTGAAGTCAGATTTTAAGTACTGGGTAGAGTATAAACCTCAAGATTTTTTTTGTCAAAAGACAAGTCGTCGTACAGAATTAAAGAAATTCCCAGGCTTATGGATTCTTCGCAAATCTGCAGGAATAAAGGAGAATACGAAGGGAGCGGATGGCTCTGAATGACTAAGGACGGCTTTTTATTTTTGTCAAAAGAAAAACCTCACCCGCGTCGCGGGGAGGTTTTGGGTTTTTAAGTTTTTTGGCTGGCAAAGATGCGCTGGTACTTTGCAATCAACAGAATACCGGTTGCCAGGGTTGTTGCTCCCAGAATTTGCAAACCGAGAGGCAAGCTCACAACTTTGAGCAAGGCAGCAAAGCCAAAAAGGAAAATAGCGTCGCTGATACCGCGTACGGTTGATTGGATGGAAAAAACAGTAGCTCGGTTTTGGGAATCCAGGTAATCGTGTAAAAGATGATCTGTAAACGGAACCAGATAACCGCGCACGACGTTTTGAATTAAAACCAGTAAGACCATGCCCGCTGCTACATAACTGCCCATGCTTAAAATCGGAATGCCGATTAAGCAGATAATCGTGATAATACTGCCTAAATTTCCTAGTTTTTTGGACAGCCAGTTTGCCCAGAAACTTGAAGCAGCGGCAATGACACCCATGAAGAAAAAGATCCAGCCAAAGTAGTGCAATGGTAAATTTACCAGTTCAAAATAGGGGTTGTAGGTAAAAAACCAAATTTTTGAAGCTGTGCCGATTAAAACCGTAAAGGCGATCAGCCATTTTACTTTTTTGTGGTTGGCCAC
>JAPLYC010000030.1 GCA_026395755.1 Candidatus Parcubacteria bacterium
GGAAGGGTGGCAGAGCGGTTGAATGTACCGGTCTTGAAAACCGGAGTCCCCTTTCGGGGACCGTGGGTTCAAATCCCACCCCTTCCGCCCAGTTACAAGTTTATGAAATTAACGCTTTGATGCGGCTCAAATATTAATAAAATACTTTACCCGTTTCAGCTCATTGCCTCATAAACTTGTAACTGGGTTCCGATTTTCGTCTTATGTCTAACGGGTTACGAAGCTCGTATCGTTTAGCGTTATTCGTTTATCGTAAAAAATATTATTTAATCTTCACGCTGGGCAATCACAAGGCCGTATATTTCCTTAAAACCGGCAGATGCCAGAACCTTCGCGCATTCTTTTAAAGTACTTCCCGTGGTCACTACGTCATCTATTAAGATGACTTTTTTTGTTAAATCAGGGGATGAATTATTTAAACTAAAAGCTTCTTTAACATTATTTTGACGCTCTACTCGCTTTAAATTAATCTGGGTTTCCGTGTTTTTTATACGCTTAAGTAAATTTACCTTATGCAAGTTTAATAACCTGCCGATTTGATCAGCTATTAATTCACTCTGGTTAAAACCTCTGGTTAAAAAACGCTTATGATGCAAAGGAACAGGAATAATCATGGTATTAGTCTCATTGATCTCAAAACGGCTCAAAATATCCGAATGCTGTAAATATTTTACGGCTAGGATAGCTAAATCCTCACTGATACCCTCAATATATTTATATTTTAAAGCATGGATTAAGTCCTGCAAAATTTTATCATTATAATCTGCGGCCACCCAAATGGCTTGCATTGCGCTGGTCCTCTTACAATTGGGGCAAATCAGGCCAAAGTCGCTTTTTTGTTTGCAGAGCGCGCAATAAAATTCATGATTAAATTTAATCTGATTTAAACATTCCAAGCACAAATAATTCCCCTCCCGTTGGCAACCCAAGCATTCTTGTGGAAAAATCAAATTTAAAATGAACTCTTTAATTAGCCTTAAATAAAATCTCATTTCACAAATTATTAATAACCCAATTACCAATTTTCTTTATTGCCAATAAGCGCCTCTGACTTTCCATTGATTATTTTCTCTAACAAGCTCTAACAACATGTCCTGATAAGATATGCTGGGGTTGGTAATCGTATTATTAAATTCCTGTCGCTGAGTTTTGATTAATATTTGCGCAAAGCCAGCCACATCATCGAAACTGTTAACTTGGGTGGAAATGGCCTTGGTTTCAATGGCATAATAAACATTGGTATCGGCATGATCTTTTTTCAAACCCGCGACATACTGGCTGACCCATTCTTTAACCGTCGTTGTCATAAACTGATCTAATTCCTGAAAATTGCGATAATCGCTTTGATTGGAATAACTGCCAAACCTTTCGGTAAAAGACGTCGCTATTAAAATTGCATTATTCTGCTCATTTTGATTATTTGCCTGATTGCCGCCGGTAGTCGCCTCAATATCCATTAAAACGCTGGCATTTGTATTATTGAAAGAAGTCGTGGCCGGCGCTATCGGCAAAACCGCCTGATTCGTATTCTGATTAATATTGACATTTTCAGTCACTGGTCCGGGCTTAAAATAAAATAAATATAAATAAATCAAAATAGCCGCAATTAACAGCAAAAGGATGAGCAAGATCCAGAGTAATGATCTTTTTTTCCTTGGTGTGCCTTGATTTTGTTCCAATGCCATATAGTAAAAATTAGTTCCGCAAAGCGGAATGCCGCTTGTCTTGGCCACAGCCAGTCCTCGCGGCATAAATTAGGAAAATTATTTTAAATGGGTATTTCTTCAACGCCTCCCTGTTTTGCAGCTTGGCCGGATCCTTCCCCCGCTGCCTTTTTCTGTTCAAATTCGCGCTTGGAAGCCTCGATTTCCAAAAGCTGACGCGGATCACTGGTAATCAGCTGATCTTCATTGTAGGAAGCCACTATTTGAATGGCGGCATGCTTGCGGCCGGCAAAAAAGATGCCCTCGCCCACCCCGCATTCCAAAAGCAGGTATTTTTCGCCTTCAGTCAGCATAAATATTTTGACAATATTTTCAATGGAAGCCGGAGATTGTTTCAAAAGCAGTTGCAAAGAAGAATTGGTCACAATCGCCTTGCCATAAGGATTATTCAAAAAGTCGTTGACATCCTGAGTGATGGTAGTTACCCCCAGATAATATTTGCGGCAGCGCTTGACCAACGCGTAAATAAATTTTGCCGAATCCTCGCTGGTCATCAGCCACCAGGCCTCATCAATTACCAAAATTCTTTTTTTAACCTGTGAACGGACCACATTCCAGATATAGTTAATAATGCTGTAAATGGCAACCGGACGGAGTTCATCCTCCA
>JAPLYC010000051.1 GCA_026395755.1 Candidatus Parcubacteria bacterium
GCAGGGGCGGTAGGAATCGAACCCACGCTAACGGTTTTGGAGACCGTAGTACTACCACTATACGACGCCCCCAAGTTAACAGTTAACCATTAACTTTTAACAGTTAGCTTGGAAATCATATGGTTATTTTAGCTTATTCTCAGAAAAAATTCAAGGGTTTGGTAACAAATAATGCGAATTGTATAAAGGGTCTTATTACTTATAAAAAGCGGGAAAGCAATAAGCCTTCCCGTTTTGTGTGTTCATAAAACTATGAAGCGATTTTCATTTCACAAGCATTTATCCCCTTCCCCTCACCTTTTGTTGGCGTTGTTAATTGCAAAAATTCCGCGCCACAACGCCACCTTGCCAGCCATTCAATCGTGTATGGGCCGGGACCGAGATACTCTAGCCCGGATGTATTGTTTACCGGATCCAAAAGGTCAACTTTGTCGCCAACCTGTACTATGGCAGAGCCTCCTTTGCCATCATGGACACGAACTTCCCGCATTTCTGTAATTGTTGGCTTCTTTGGGTCGGCCTTTGTTAAATCTAAATCTGGCAGCATCATCGCAAACCTCCTTTTTTGTTTTGTTTATCCTTCTAAACGTATTTGTCCTTAAGATGCCCTAATCTTATGCTAAGATTAAATTTTATGCAAGAAAAATTAAATAAACGCGAAGGCATACAAACATACTCCGTTGACTACCGAATAATAGTTCTAAGTCCTCTACGAATCCCTGTTATTCCAGAAGTCGCCTAGATGGCGATTTTTTGGTATAATGGCACTAGATAATTTTTTAATTTTTAAAGTTATGAAAAAATACCCTCTCTATATATATGTAATTGGTGTTATTGTCGTCTTGGTGATTGGAAGCTATATCTCCTGGAGAGTGGGTGGAGAAACGAGATTAAAAAGTTTTGAACTGTTCGCTGGTGGCTTTTGGTTAGGTATGCTGGCTATGTATATAGCCATGCACATTTACCGCTGGAAATAAGACGTTGCTGAATATCAAATCGCTTCAAATCTGCTAACTAAATAGAAGCGCCTAATTATCTGCAAGCGCGGGAAAAACAGGTGCAACCTTCAGACTAATTTAAACCTCATATGGACAAAAATATAATTTCTAATGAAATTTACGACCGAATCGATTTTGAGAAAGATAATTATATAACAGGCGATTATGAAAATTGCACTTATAAACATTGCAATCTGGCAAACTGCGATCTTTCCGAAAGTAAATTTTCCAAATGTTTTTTTGCCGCGTGCAATTTAACCATGGCAAAGCTGTTAGACACCTCTTTTCAGGATATTTCATTTAAAGACTGCAAAATGCAAGGGCTTAATTTCGCCAAATGCAGTTCATTCGGTCTGTCATTTGATTTTGAAAATTGCCAGCTTGATCATTCTACCTTCTACGGCACAAAAATACCAAAGACGACATTTAAAAATTCACGACTACACCGGGTTGATTTTATGCAATGCGAGCTAAAAGAGTCTATTTTTGATAATTGCGATCTGACCGATGCAATCTTTGAAAATACTATTCTTGAAAAAGCTGATTTTCAAACTTCCTATAATTTTATTATTGACCCGGAAAGAAATAAAATCAAAAAAGCAAAATTTTCCCTAGCCGGAACAATTGGCCTCCTGGTAAAATATGATGTAGAAATTAATTAGCAGTGCAGGACGATTCCCTGGCTGGAGACAAGTCGATTTAATAATTGGCTTGTTTTTGTTATACTTACAATAAGCTACAAATTATTTCACAAATATGGGAATAGAATCATACAAAAATCCAGATGGAGAAAAGGAACAAACTCGAGAAGAAATAGAATCAACCTTAAAACAAGCGCTGGAAAGGGAGCTGCATGTTAATCTGGTAATAACTGATTTATCCGGTACGCCGGTATTTACTCCGGATTTAATTGTCGAAGAAATTAACGGCGATGAATTAAGAATGACTTATATAGCCGAAGACGGCGATGTGGGCGAATCAATTCCGCTTGATATTATGCGAATCAAAAAAGCTGTTTTAATTAAAACTTAATAAAATAATATGAAAAAAGTTTTACTGTTTGCGATTATCGGGATACTGGGCATTACATTATTTGCGTCAGCCGCGACATTAACCCAAAGATTAAGCGGTTACATTTTATTGCAGGTTCAGGCTAATGGCGAGGCTTGGTATGTCAACCCAACCGATAGTATGCGTTACTACATGAAAGACGGAGCTGTGGCCTATCAAATGATGCGCGATTTTGGCTTAGGAATCACGGATGCTGATTTAGCAAAAATACCCGCAGTGTCATCAACAAGCGCCATGAATGCGTCTGCTTCCATTTGTTCAATTAATACCACTGCCAATCGGTTAAAAGGGAAAATCCTGATCCAAGTTCAGCAACACGGTGAAGCCTGGTATATCTATCCCAAAACCTGTCGCAGCATTTACATGAAGGATGGTCAGGCTGCTTACGAAATAATGCGGTTTCTGGGGCTGGGTATTACCAATAATGATTTAACCTTAATTCCGGTTAACCAAAATTCTGGAACTACCCCTACTGCATCGACACCGACAACCGCTATTAAATTTGAAGGCCGGTACATAGATGTACACCTACATATAACACCAATTGCCATGTCACTGGCCGACATAATTAAAAATATGGATGCCCAAGGCATGGATATGGCGGTAATAATGAAGCCTCCTGCTTCTATAATTGATACTCCGCAGTCAACCTCCGGAATACCTGACGCGGCAGTACAATATCCTGACAGATTCATTGCCTTGTATGGCGGCGAAGCAGTCACTATGCTTGAAAAAGCAGCCACCTCAGGTAGTTATACAAAAGCCGATGAAGAAAAATACACCAGTCTGCTGGAAACTGAAATGAAGTCCGGCCAGTATAAAGGTTTTGGCGAAATTGGACTGAGACATTTTGTTCCTGCCGGCGATAAAAATCCTACTGCCTATGACCTGACAATTCCCGGCGATCATCCGTGGATGTTTATCATGAGCGATATTGCGGCTAAATATGATGTGCCAATAGATATTCATATGGAAGCTACTGACGAGACGGTGAAAGGTCTTGAAAGTCTGCTTGATCATAATAAAAATACAAAAATCATCTGGGATCATGCCAGCTGGTCAAACACTGATCAGGCGACCCCGGCGTTAATCAGTCAATTGATGACCAAGCATCCAAACTTGTACTCCAGCATCAAAATAAGGTCAGAAAACTCAACTTCGGCAGTCTATATCTATGACAACAAAGGCCAGATTACCTCCGAATGGCTGACGCTTTTAAAAAAATATTCTGATCGCTTCATGATAGGCAGTGATATCAAACCCGGCCGCAATGCCGATGAATTCTTAATTATAAAAACGCATCGGAATTTTTTAGAGCAATTACCGTCTGAAATCCTGAAACCGATTGAAAGAGATAACGCTATAAAACTTTTTAAAATTAACTAAAAAATAAAACCATACCAAAATAAAAAACCGCGCTTAATAATTAAGAGCGGTTTTTTAGCGGAAGAAAATTCCAGTTAGTTTTTTCAATTACCTTTTTGCAATATCCTTTCCAGCCGTTAACCCGATCGGAAACTTTTACAAAAAGATTTAAACTGATCACAATCAGCACTATACCCGGTAATACCGGCAAAGCCAAACCAATAATGCCGATAATCAGTAAAAAAGTAGCTAAAAAAACTAAGAATGTCTTTTTCATCAGTAACAGGTTTTTAGCCATACTCGTTTTTTTAATTTTTTAAAGAATGATACTTTATTTTATCAGATAAAAATTTATTTGTCAATGGTTTTTACCCTGTTTTATACAAAAAATAAGCTACCGCCGGTAAAATAGCCGGCGGTATTTATCTTGCCCCGAACGCGGGGCTAAACGTTTTGATTAATATTATCGCACTGACCGTTTTTCAACCCTCCCTGGGGGTTTGGGGGGCCGAATAAGCGTCGTCATCAATGCTACGAACAAACAATATGCACTAGCGCATTGAGGGCCCCCAAAACTTTTTTGCTTACTTTTTCAGTTATAAAAAAGTAAGTCGCCGAAGGCGGAATTTCCTTAATTTTGGTTCAAAACCTTTTTTTGCCTAATCTTTCTTATATTTTCAACGTTATTATAATACGCCGGCCAAGAGCTTCGCTTCAAATGCACACGCCTGCTACGCAAGCGGTTTCTCATATCATAAAAAGCGAGCCGATCCAAGGGCTCGCCAATTTTAAAATTTGAATTTTCTCCCTCGGAATTCGCCGCGAGTATAACGCGCTTCCAGATCAAGATGATACGCCTTGGTTTGACGGCGCAGACGCATCTGTTCCGGCACCGACAAATTGGCAAGTTCCTCGGGATCATAATGGTAATGCTGATTTTCAACCGTAGTCAGCTGATTGATGCCCCCGTTAATCACGACACAAATCTTGCTCTTGGAAAAAATCAGTTCCACCTGAAAGGTTTGCGAAGTCAGACTGCATTTTCCCTCGAGCAATCGGCCGGATCTGATTAAAGCCAAAAGTTCCTCACGCGTTAAATCCCTGAGTTCTTCCCAGGCGCGCATTCTCATACGCTTTTTCGCGTGCAGACAAATGTCGATCGCGTCCAGCTGCTGGCTACAATATAGCTGCCAGGATTCATATATGTTCATCTTATACTCCTTGTACCTGCAAATTTTTCATAACAGAAAATAATATCACAAATTCGCCAATCTGTCAACCATAAGGAGTTTTTAAGTTTACTAATCTAACCAAACTGCTATAATTAATAAATCATAATTTAGTATCAAATAATCTATGCCTATCAAAATTGATTATGCCAAATGCTGCTGGAAAGACGGCAAATGCACTGGCTGTACCTGCGGTAAAGCCTGCGTCGGCTGTGTGGAAGCTTGCCCTGTAGAAGCGCTTTCCCGAGCCAAGCAGGTTAGAATTGATCCGAAAAAATGCATTGAGTGCGGCGCCTGCGTTACCGCCTGCAAACATGAAGCCTTGTCATTAGTTTAAATATAAAAAAACTCCCTGCGCATACGATGCCGGGGAGTTTTTAATTTATAAATATTACATTTCTCCAATTCCTAATTTCCCAACCTTACTTCTCTAAAATATTACTGTACTGCAATTCATAAATATGCAAAATTGTAAATGCCAGAGCCACAATCAGCGGACCAAAAACAACACCCCAAAAACCCATTAAAGTAATACCGCCGACAATTGAAAAGAAAATAATCATGGGATGAACCTGGGCTTTGCCCTGAATTAAAATCGGCCTGACAA
>JAPLYC010000091.1 GCA_026395755.1 Candidatus Parcubacteria bacterium
AAAGATAATTATAAAAATTTAAAGAAAATTATTTATGATATCCCGGGATTTAATCAGCTTAACGGCATTATACTTGACCTTGGTCTGTCTAGCGCTGAGCTTGAAGACCAAACGCGCGGCTTTTCTTTTCGCGGTTCTGCATTTCTAGATATGCGCTTTGGCAGTACGGAAAAAACAGCTGCCTATGTCATTAATCAATATAAGGAAGAAAATTTAGTCAGAATATTCAGAGAATATGGAGAGGAAAGATATTCGAAGCAGATTGCCAGGGAAATTATCAGTGAACGCAAATTAAGTCCGATCAGAACAACTGATCAATTGGTCAAAATCATTGAAAAAGTTTATCAGAATAAGCCCAAGCCGAAAATTCATGTGGCCACCAAGGTATTCCAGGCTTTAAGAATCGAAGTTAATCATGAACTGGAGAATTTACAGGAAGTTTTGCCTCAAGCCATGGCTCTGTTGTCAAAAGGCGGAAGACTAGTGATAATTTCTTTCCATTCCTTGGAAGACAGAATAGTCAAGCAATTTATCAAAAATGAAGCCCGAGGCTGCATTTGCCCTCCCAAATTACCGGTTTGCATCTGTAATCATCAACCCAGCTTGAAAATATTAACTAAAAAAGTCATTGAAGCTGGTTTGGCTGAAACTAAAACTAATCCCAGAAGCAGAAGCGCCAAACTAAGGGCAATTATTAAACTTTAATAATTAGTAAGTATTATATTATAGGGGGAAAATTATGAGAAAAGCATTTTTGTCAACTAAATGGCAGAGTCTGAAAGAAAAATTGACTGATATTGACCAGAATCCAAATTATCAAAACAAAAACAGAAACAAATTGTTAATGATGGGAGTTTTGATTTTTTGCTGTGGTATGATTTATTTATGGCAGATTAATGGTTTGGCCACCAGAGGCTATCAGATTAAAGATTTAGAGAACAAATCCGCTGAACTTAAGGATGCTAATCAAAAATTACAGATTCAAATAACTCAATTGCGTTCAACTGCCCGCCTTCAAGAAAAAGTCGCCAAATTAAACATGGTTGAAGTTTCCCGCATTGAATATCTGCAGGCTAATGGATCTACAGTGGCTATGAATCGATAATGTTGGGGAATTGTGTGATTAGGAATTGGGAATTAGATATTAGAAAATTTAGATATTTAAAAAGGACGGTCCCAAGGGGAAACGTCCTTTTATTTTGCTTTAGGGCAGGTTTAGTTACATGCCCGGAAGCTTTAGTTGAGCTGAATTCTCATTGCTTGATTGTTTGCCGAAGCTGATTACCTGAATATGTCCATAGAGGCTGAGTAATCCGAAGACTATGCAGGCAACCAATAAGGGGAAAGACAAATGAAGCAAGGTCAGCTGTTCAGGCAAAAAGGTGTAAGCAGTATGTAGCTTTATTGATGTTGCCGGGTCAAAAAGAAGTAGGGCGGAAATCACGATGATTTGCAGAACCATTTTAGTTTTGCCCCATTTATTTGCTCCGGTTCTGCTGACGTCAATCTCGTGGATCATCTGCGGCATTCCCAGTTCTTCAAAGTAATGGCTGCTTTTTTCCAGTTTCGGGAAAATATCCTTGATAAAGAACTTGAACACGGCTACGGCAAACAGACAGGAATCAATGATGATGATTGTCAGAATTGAGCCCAAATAGATGTCGTTCTTGATGTAAAAAAGAAAGCCGATCCAGACCAGGAAATTGACAGCTTTGTCAGCGGTAGGATCAATAATTGCGCCCAGCTTGGTTTCCTGGTTGCGATAACGTGCCAGGGCGCCGTCCAATCCGTCTAGAATTGCTGCTACCAGGAAAAAAGCGCCAGCTACCTTGAAAAAGTGTAGAAAAATTAGTAAGATGATAGGGAGCGCTAGTAGCATGCGGATTAAGGACAAATGGTTCGGCGTTATAGACTTTGGCGTTATCTTGATCAGTGGCAGGTAGAGATAGTCTGATTTTTTTAGCTTGGGATTTTCTAAGTAAACCGGTAAATCCTGCTGATACATCTCAAATCCTCCTTTTAAAGAACGGTTGGTTTATTGTTGATTCGATTATAAAATAATAGCAAAGTTTAAATAATTTGTAAATATACCAATGTATAAACTGCTAAAACAATCAAAAGAATCTAAAGCCAGGGTTGGTGTCTTGCAAACTAGTCATGGCAGTATAAAGACGCCATTTTTCATGCCTATTGCCACTAAAGGCGCGGTTAAAAACCTTTCTGTCGCAGAATTGGAGCAGCTGGGCGCCGAGATAATCCTGTCAAATACCTATCACTTATATTTACAGCCGGGTGAAAAGCTGATTAAAAAAGCAGGCGGGCTGCATAAGTTTATGAATTGGTCCAAGCCGATTTTGACTGATTCCGGCGGATATCAGGTTTTTTCCTTGTCTAAAATAAGAAAAATAAAACCTGAAGGTGTAGAATTCCAGTCTCATTTGGATGGTTCGAAACATTTTTTAACACCGGAAAAATCAATTCAAATACAGCAGGATCTGGGGGTTGATATTATGATGGCTCTGGATGTTTGCCCTCCGGGCGATGCTAAAAAATCTGAAATTAAGGATGCTGTAGATGCAACTTATAACTGGGCGAAATTATGCAAAAAGCAATGGCAAAAGAAAAAGAATAAACAGCAGTTATTCGGGATAATTCAAGGCGGAATTTATAAGGATTTGCGCGAATTAAGTTTAAAGCAGATAACCGGTCTTAATTTCTCAGGCTATGCTTTGGGCGGTTTGGCTGTGGGTGAGGATCGTCAGGATATGTATAAAGTTTTACAGGCCATAGCGCACAAACTGCCTAATGATAACCCCAGATATTTAATGGGCTTAGGCCGTCCCGAAGAAATTGTGTTTGCAGTAAAACAGGGGATTGATATGTTTGATTGTGTGATTCAGACCAGGGAAGCTCGTCATGGACGCTTGTATCAATTTTGTACTCAACGTCAAAAAGGCGCCATTAAATTATTTGGTTCCATTTATTATCAGACCATCAATATTAAAAATAGCGGTTACAGGCAGGATTTAAAGCCGATAAACGCCCAGTCAAAAATTAAGTTGCTAAATACCCATTCCAAGGCTTATCTTTATCATCTGTTGAAAACCGAGGAGGGGCTGGGTTTACGTTTAGCAACCTTAAATAATGTCGAGTTTTATCTGGAGCTGATGCGCAAGATCCAAGTGGCGATACAAAAGCTGAAACTGTAGCGGAAAAAAAGGAGGGTTTACGTGGATGAGGATAAACAACGGAAAATTACCGCTTGCCAGGCGGCAATCACAGGCTTACGCAATAAGGTGTTTAATTATCAGGCAGCCTTGATTATCAGCAATAACATCAAATTGCGTGTCCAGGAAGGAGATTTTTCCTGGGAACAGATCGGGACTTCACAAATCGAGCTTAATACTTTGCTCAATCTTCTGGAGGTCAAGGAAAAAATCACCTAGGAGTAACACAGGGCCTGGATCAACAGGCCCTGTTTAATTTTTCCGGAAAATATGCTAAAATAATACTAATAATACTCTCTTATGGCTCAAGCCAGTTTAGGCAAAACAATAGCTTTGTTACTAATTGATGAAATTAGGAATTTTTTGTATTTTCCGTTGTGGTGGTATAGCAAGGGATATATAAAAGTTTTGAAAGGCGGGTTTGGCATGATTCGGGATTTTGATCAGACCCTGGGCTTTTCCATTTGGCTGAAAAATTTGTTTGTACCCATGTTTGGACAGACTGATTTTGCCGGCAGGGTAATCAGTTTTTTACTGCGCATATTTCAGATCATATTTAAGGGCATCGCTTTACTGCTAATAATAATTTTAATTTTGGCTTTTTTTGTATTCTGGCTGGTTTTGCCATTAATTATTATTTATATGCTTGGAATTTCCTTTGGTAACTTAACTTGAAAACAATGGCAAATGATAAAGAAAATTTACAATTTTTAATTTGCTCCAACTGTAATGGCATCGGACACTTGGCCGGTAAAAAGTGTCATGTTTGTGATGGACGGGGAATTATCGGCAGTTTGGACTCATATATTTTATTTTGGGATAGAGCCATTGATTATACTCATCTCAAATTATACAAAGTGGAGCGCGCGGTCGACTTACTTATTAAGATAATTTTATTGCTTATTGCCTTGGCGGGCATTAGCAGTTTGGTTTATTCTTTTTATTTGATTAATTTTGGCTATTTACAGATTTTTTCCCTGAGCTATTGGCAAAGCCCGAACCCGTATCATTTTTATTTCTGGCTGTCTTTTCTTATCGATTTGTATATAATATATTTTAATTCGTTGAAAAATGATCAGAAATTAAAAGTAGTCGCCAAGAAATATCATGCTGAAGGCGATTTGAGCCGGATGACTCCGCCGCCGGTTGATTGGCAGGCGGTTAAAAATATCAGTCCTAAATATAAATTTGACGTTAGTAAAGCCTTTGCCGATGAAGCTCTGAAAATCGTTGAAAAAGCTTTTGACATGGCTTACAACTATAAAGCCTTGGAGGTTGCGCCTGTACATTTTTTGATTGCGGCTTTATTGCTTTCAGGCAAAGCGCAGAATGTTTTTATCCGCT